>JBEPYM010000053.1:0-18610 GCA_041641375.1 Paenibacillus sp. | reverse complement strand
AAGCACAACAAGGTGCCCTCTAACCCCTAATCTTCGAACAAAAACCCATTTTCACCCAATTTCACTAGGCGTAACGGAAAGAACAACTCGGACTTTAAAAAAATTCACAGAAAATAGACAGCCTCAAAATGTTACCTCATCTATGCTTTATACGATATGTAACCGCTTACATTTATCCGCTAGTAGCAAAATGTTACTTCACCATCGATGAAATGCACCTTAATAGGGTGATTGGTAACATTTTGCTACCATGGAGATGTGCTGCATTCCCGCTGTCCAATGAAACGCCTGCTCTCCCTTACCTGTAATTTGCAAGAGGGGCTTCGCTCTAACCTGCTTTCCGCACCACATCCAGCCAACCGGGCAACATGCCGGGCTTGTCCTCCCATAAGTCCTCGAACCCGTTGCTGCTGCGTTTTTTGTCGTCCTGCTTTTTATCATTCTGCTTGTTGTCTTCTTGTTTTTTTTCATCCTGTTTTCCGTTCGGTTGTTGCTTATCATCCTGTTTTTTATCGTCCTGCTTGCTGTTCGGCTGTTGTTTATTGTCCTGCTTTGCTTCGCCCGACTTGGTCTCCTCCTGCTTCTTGCTCTGACCGGGCGGCAGGACGGGCTTCGTATCCGGAGCGGCCGGATTGCCCTCCTGTTTCTTATCCAATCCGGGAGGCAAAATCGGAATGCCGATGCCCGGAACGGAAGGACTCGTTCGATCGTCCTGCTTGCTGTTGCCTTTGTCGTTACCGCCTTTCTTCCCGTCATCAGCCTCATCTTGTTTTTTGCTTAAACCTGGAGGCACCACTCTCTCTCCCGACCCCGATTGAGCCGGCACTCCTGGCAGCTTCGGCACGTTCAGATCACTCGGAGCATTTGGCACATTCGGCAGGGGCGGCAGGATCGGCGCAGCATCCTTTTTCCCGTTGCCATTGCCGTTGCCGTTGCCGTTGCCATTGCCGTTCCCGTTGCCATTCCCGTTGCCGTTGCTATTCCCGTTGCCATTCCCATTCCCCTTGCCCGACGCCTTCGCATCCTCCACCTTCCGGTCGAGCACGCCCTTCTTCTCCTCTTCCAGCAGCTTGCGGGAAGCCTCCTTGCCGACCTTCTCCGCATTCCCCATGATCGCGCCGACACCGCCATGCGTCCGGGCGACCTCGCTGACAGACTGTCCCTTAAACTCCTCCAGCGTAACCGGAATTCCCTGCTCCTTCGCCTGCATATACAGCACAAGCTTGCCCGGAGAGACTCCCTTGCCGATCGCTTCCTGCCGCAGCTCGGGGGACGCTTCGATCGCCGTGACGACAAGCTGCTGACGGCTGCTGGTCTGCTCCTGCGCCGTGCTGATCAGCTGCCGCTTCACTTCCTCCACCAGCTGCGTCTCATCCAGCTTCGCCGCCGTACCGACCTTGGTGCCCGCGACAACAATATTTGCGTTCTCCTGCCCCTTCAGCACAGTCTGCTCGGCATACGTCACAATGGCGGAAGCGGCTGCATTCAGCTTGACGCCCTTCACCTTCACCGCCTTCAGCAGCTCCTCGCCGTCGCTGTTCAACCCGCGCGCCTCCAGCACCTGCTTGCTTTCGTTCACGCCGAGCTCAATGCTCGGGTTAATATCCAGCGTCACATAAGCGACAACCATCCGGTCGCCCCCGCCAAGCAGCCCCGGCAAGCTGCCCCATGCTAGCACCGTCACAAGCACGGCGGCAGCTGCAGCCGACGTCCAGCGCCAGACTGCGCTGCGGCTCGCATACCCTCCAGCGACCGCAAGCGTAATTTCCTCTCCGACCCGGCAGGAGCGCTTGCCCCGCGGAACTGCGCGAAACTCGCCGTCCGGGGTCATCACAATTAACGTTCGGCCTCGGACTTCCATCACAATCCCTTTACTCATGACCAGCGCTCCTTCCCTCCGGAGAATCCGGAATATGTAGGTAGTCCCTCAAATAGGGATAGGGACCGTAGTAAATTAACGACAATGCAATAATATATTTGCGGTTGCGCTCCAGCGTCTTGCGTGAGACGTCCACCAGCTCCAGCAGCTCCTTGATCGGCAGCGTCTTCGCATGGATCAATCGCTCCATCAGCCCCGCATCGTGCGCCAGGCGGTACGCAATACCGAACAGCATATGACGGGAATCGACATGCTTCGGAGAGGCTTCTACAAGATCGTTGAACGAGATGCCAAACTCGCCCAGCCGACCGCTGAACTCCATAATCTCGTTACGGCGCTCCTCGGCAGTGCGCTCCTGCTCATACCGTTCTATCGCCTCGTGTACCTCAACCGGATTTAGCACATTCTCCTCGTCATCCTCGATCTCGAATGAGCTGAGCGGTGTCTGGCCGATATGCCGCTGCTCCTTGCGGACATAGTCGATCAGCCTGCGGCGAATCACCGTCTCGGCGAAGCCGAAGAAGGATCTTCCGCTCTCTGAAGAGAATTGATTGATCGCTTCATTGAATGCAGCCAAGGCAACGGTAAATTCATCATCCCGGGACGGGTCGATGTACCGCTTGCTGAAGCGGCTCGTCACCCTGGCCACGTAGGGCTGATAATCAGCGATAAATCGATTGCGCAGGCGTATGTCGCCATCCTGAATTCGGCTAATGATCGACTCAATTGGTTCGACTTCGGCCTCCGCTTCGGCTCCAGTCCGTCTGCCGATAAATTTCTTGAAGAGAACTAGCAGCACCGTTCCACCTCGCATTCATACCATTCGTATCTTGACCTTCGCATCAGGGGGTCACCCTTCCTATTCGGCAACAAAAAAACCTCCCTTACACCGGACATCCGGCTTCCAGGAGGGCTTGTCATTCCACTCAATACGTTTTGCTCGCCCTCTTGCGAAGCAGCTTTTCCCGTCGCTGGCTGAGCACCTTAAGCCGCTTGACCAGTTGCTCGCGCCACTCTCCGTCGTCCATCCCCCGCGCAACCGCCAGGAGATCCAGAGCCATATCGATCTGGTCGCGCACGACTCGGAGCGGCTCCTCCTGATCATGGTTCACGCAATTTTGGTACATCTCGGCTGCGTCAGTCAGCTCCACAAACTCTTCAAAATCAACCTCACCGGCCTCGTCAGCCTCCGCATATTCAAGCAATATCTCATATTCCTTCTCAATCCAATAATGAACCTCGATATGGTGGCACACCGGGCAGAAAAGCAGCGGCACATTATGAATATGCGTCCGGTCATGCTTAACCGTTCCTTTCGTGCCAATCATGCTGGCGCCGCAGCAAAAGCTCATAAGCACGACCTCCTCGCCAAATGCTTTAGAAGACAAATATTCGCCCTCCCCCTGTAAAATTCCTCTTTCCAATAAATGCACACCTTCATCTTCCTGATCCGACATACTTCGCGCACGCTTTGAATACACTTTATTTCAAACAACTACGATCTAGTGAAAAGGAGGCTTTGAACATGGTAACGATTCCGTTCGAAGACAAGCAAATTGCGTATGTGAGCTACGATTCTGCCACCTCGTCCATGCTCGTCCATTTTCATACCGGAAAAACGTTGATGTACCAGGCAATCCCCAATTCTGCCATTCAAATGTTCCAAGATTCCGAAAATAAGGTTGACGTGCTGGCCGGCGTAATCCGTACGGTCCAGATTACGACGTAGCCCCGAAAGCTGTCGAATTTTCACGTTACTAAAAACGAGCTATTATGGTAATGTTATGGTGTAGACAAATATAGACAGTTAGGATGTGGAGAAGTGCCGAGGCAATTAGTGGTTGGTAACGGAAAAATGCTGATTAACATGGATCGTACGTGCTATATCCGGGATATTTATTTTCCGTATGTCGGCCAACTGAACCATGTCGGCGGGTACTGGTGCAGATTCGGGGTTTGGGTGGACGGCCAATTCGCTTGGCTGCAGGACAGCGGATGGCGCTTTACCCTTGCGTATGCAGAGGAATCGCTGGTCACCAATGTCACCGCAGTTCACGACGGACTCGGCGTAACGCTGCACATCAACGAAGGCGTACATCAGCGGGAAAACATCTTTTTGAGACGAGTAACGGTACACAATCACTACGATCATCCCCGAGAGACGAGGCTGTTCTTCCATCAGGATCTGCTCATCAACGAAACCGAGGTCGGCGATACCGCCGCCTATTATCCGGGCAACAACACCGTGTTTCATTATAAAAAGGACAGCTATTTCATGTTCGACGGCTGCTCCGAATCCGGCGGCATCTTCCAGTATTCGACGGGCGTCAAGCGGTTCCATCAAGCGGAGGGCACGTGGCGGGACGCCGAGGACGGACATCTGATGGGCAATCCGATTGCACAAGGATCCGTCGACAGCACCATTTCCTTGAAGCATGTCGTTCCGGCGCGCGGCCAATCGGTATTTTATTACTGCCTGACTGCCGGCAAAAGCTTGGGCCAGGTCAAGGAGCTCGTTCAGTATGTGCGAGACAGCGGTCCCGGGCATTTGCTCGACCGCGTCGAAGTATATTGGAAACGTTGGGTGAACAAAACCGAACGCGATTATGCCGATTTGACCGAAGAGAAAATCAAGCTGTTCAAGCTCAGCCTGCTTATTGTGCGCACCCAGGTCGACGAGAACGGCGCCATTATAGCCGCAAACGATACGGATATTATGCAGTACAACCGCGACCATTACAGCTATATGTGGCCTCGAGACGGTGCGCTTGTTGCTTACGCGATGACGACCGCAGGCTATCAAGGTATGGTTGTGCCTTTCTTCCAATTCTGCGCGCGTGCGATTACGGAAGAAGGCTACCTCCATCACAAGTACAATCCGGACGGAACAGTCGGCTCCTCCTGGCATCCCTACGTGCACCAGGGCCGAGAGCAGCTGCCGATTCAGGAGGACGAGACAGCGCTTGTGCTGTTTGCGCTCTGGCAGGACTATGTGCGTCATAACCAGATCGAGCTGCCGCAGTCGCTATACCCGGATCTGATTCGCCGCGCCAATCGCTTTATGTACAACTACATGGATCATGAGCTTGGACTGCCCAAGCCGAGCTATGACCTGTGGGAAGAGCGATACGGCATATACACCTTCACGGCTTCCGCTGTATACGGCGGCATGATGGCTGCATCCAGCTTCGCCAAGCTGTTCGGCGACGATGTGCGCGCAACTCGTTACGCGGGGTATGCGGAGGTTGTGAAGCAAGGAATCCTGACTCATCTGTGGGATGAAGAGTCGGGTCGGTTTGCCCGCGGCTTGTATTTGAAGGACGGCGTATGGGTCAAGGATATGACGCTGGAGGCGAGCGTATACGGCTTGTTCGAGTTCGGCGTGCTGCCAGCCGACGATTGGCGCGTCATGCGCACGATGGATGCGATCAAGGAAGGGCTGCGCATCAAGACGCATGTGGGTGGGATCGCCCGTTACTATCACGACTACTATTTCCAGCGTTCATCCGATATCGAGAACATACCCGGCAATCCGTGGATTATTTGTACGCTGTGGATGGCGGAGCATGACATTGAGATTGCCAAAACGCTGGCGGATCTCCAGCAGCCGCGTTCGACGCTGCAATGGGTCGTCGATCATGCGATGGAAAGCGGCGTCCTGTCGGAGCAGGTTGACCCGTTTGACGGCAGCCCGCTCTCTGTAGCTCCGCTTACCTGGTCGCATGCAACCTATGTGCTGACTGTTGTCAAGTATGTGGAGAAATACCGGCAGCTTGCGCTCACAGAATGACGATTTAAATAAACAGGTACAACGAAAGAAGCGATGTCCCACCTCTGTGGCATCGCTTCTTTTTTTACGGGTAACCACCCAGTCAAAACCAACGACATTTTCATATATGTGTATGAAAAAGGCGGAAACCTATGGCCACGATACCCAATTATCCTCAGCGACTTCTTGACGAGCATGCAAGATGGCATCGCAATATGAATATGAATATTCGTCCGGGAGACGGAATCGAATTCCTTCGCTTTCATCGAATATTCCTGCGAAGATCGCTGCGATGGTACAGAAGTCAAGGCTTGAACCCCAGCCTGGTAGCTCCATGGTCATCTATCCCCAGGAGGGTTAAAGAACATCCCGGATGGAACAGCACGCTTCAAGAAGCTGAAGATCGTATCACGCAGAACATGGCATCATTCGAATCCTCCGATGAACTGGGCAGGTTTCTGTTAACGACATTCCTCCATGACACCGTACATGCAATTGGGGCCGAGGTGTATAACGACAGTGATTTCGGTTTCATTCATTTGGCCCCGAGAAGCACGTATTTCTATCGTTGGCATAGACTCATCGATCATTGGTGGAGAAGGTTTCAGCGAAGTCGGAGAGCCAGGAGACGCACGAGGAGGTAGCAGGCTCGATCGCTGTGAGGGCCAATGAAAAATGGGCTGCCCCTAAGTCTTCGATGACATAGGGACAGCCCACTTGATTGTTAGACGCTATAAGTTTCCGTGTATTTCTCCGCGCTCCAAAGCTTGTCGATCTCCGATGGATCAGCCATCTCAACTACGATCATCCAGCCGTCTCCGTAAGGAGCCTCGTTCACCTTCTCCGGAGAATCGTTCAGCTGTGCGTTCACCGCTACTACCTTGCCGGTAACCGGCGAATACAGCTCCGAAACCGTCTTGACCGATTCGACGCTGCCGAAGGGCTCGCCGTACTCCACCGAATCGCCTACTTGAGGCAGCTCGACAAACACGATGTCGCCCAGCTCGCCCTGCGCAAAATCGGTAATGCCGATCGTGACGCGGCCGCCCTCCACCTTCGCCCATTCATGCTCTTCGCTATACTTCAACTCTGCTGGTACGTTCACAGCCGTTTCCCCCTCAACCTGGACCTAGGCTTCCTTAGGACCGAGAATTTTGTGCATCCGCTGCTCTACCATGCCGATCGCTTTCTCACCGGCGCCGTAGAACCGCATCTGGCCAAGCTCGTCAAACAAATAATACGCCGGAACATATTCGTTCTCGAATGCTCCCGCGATGGCGTGCTCGTTATCGACCGCAATCGGATGCTCCAAGCCGTATTGCGCGACAATGTCCTTCACCGCTTCGAGCTCCGTATCCTTCTCGGATCGCGGCATATGTATCCCAACCAATTGCAAACCGTACTGCTCGCCGTATTTATCCTTCCATTCCTTCAGAAGCGGCATACCTTCCTTGCACATGTAACAGCTGACCGCCCAGAAGTGTACCAGCACCGGCTTTCCCTGCACCGAAGCCTTGTCGAACGTTCCGTTCAGCCATTCCGTTGCACCAGCAAGCTCAGGCAGCTCGGCGCGTAATTTCATCGGCATCTTGTTATCGCCCCTTTCCCTAAAGAAAAACCCTATCCCGCCCGGCATCGCCGATCAGCGGCGTTCCAGAGCGGGAGAGGGCTCTTACGTGAACTTGTCGAATTACTTCGCAGTCAGATGCTTCTGACCTGGCTTCCAGTTCGCCGGGCACAGGCCACCGGATTGGAGCGCTTGAAGCACGCGGATCGTCTCTTCGACGCTGCGTCCGATATCGTTATGAGTGACAACCTGATATTTAAGCTCGCCATCCGGGCTGATGATGAACAGGCCGCGCAGCGCGATGCCTTCTTCTTCAATCAGTACGCCGTAGTCGCGCGCTACCGTCTTGTTGATATCGGAAGCAAGTGGATAGCTCAGCTGGCCGAGTCCGTTCTGGTCGCGCGGCGTGTTCAGCCATGCGCGGTGCGAGAACTTGCTGTCAGTCGATACGCCGAGGATTTCGCAATCCAGGTCGTCGAACAGCTCCTTCTGATCGCTGAATGCAATAATTTCAGTCGGACATACGAAAGTAAAATCGAGCGGGTAAAAAAACATGAGCAGCCACTTGCCCTTGTAGTCGGAAAGCGATACTTTGCCAAAATCAGTGCCGTTGCCGAGCGCGGTTTCCATCGTGAAATCCGGTGCCGGCTTGCCTACCAAACGATCTGCCATGGTAATTGCGTCCTCCTTGAAATGTAATCTACTTAGAAATGGTATCATCCGCACATGGCAAAGTCAATATTAGATGAAATATTACTTTATAATTACTATTGAATAATAAGGTTACACTTTAAATCGATTCATCAGCGTAACCAGCTCTTCGACCAATTGATTAAGCGCCGCCGCTGATGCGGAAATTTCCTGCATGGAGGCCATCTGCTGCTCCGACGCCGCTGCCACTCCCGTCGAGTTGGCGGATGCCTGGCTCGCGATATCAGCCAGCTGTTCCACCGTAGCTGCGACCTGTTCCGAGCCGGCCGACATCTGCTCCGCTACGGCCGACACCTCCATCATCTGGGATTGGATGCGCTGCATCTTCAGCATAATCGCCTCAAAATGCTCTCCGCTCTCGTGCATCATGCCGACGCCTCTCGTCACGCTCGCCTTCCCGGTCTCCATCGCCCTGGATGCCGTCATCGTTTCTCGAACGGTTGTATCCACCAGCTGGGCAATTTCCTCCGCAGCCTGCTTCGTTTGCTCCGACAGCTTCCGAATCTCGCCGGATACGACAGCAAACCCTCTGCCGCTCTCGCCTGCCCGGGCCGCCTCAATCGCCGCGTTTAACGAAAGCAGGTTCGTCTGTGCGCTGATCGAGCTGATCACACTGACAATTCCTCCGATCTTCTCGGATCTATTGTGCAAGCTGCTCATCAGCTCGGAAGCTTCCGAGACGGATTCCTCCAGCTCGTTCATATACCCGATTGTCCGCTTGATCGCTTCATGTCCGACGGTTGTGCTCTTCGCAGCCTCCTCCACAGCACCGCTAACTAGTGCTGTCGATTCGGTAACACGCTGGATCCCGGTCGCCATCTCGCTCATCGCGCGTGATGCTTCTCCGGTAGACTGCCGCTGCGTTTCTGCTCCCTCTGCGACCGATTCAATAGACTGCACAATCAATTCGGTTGCCCTGCTCGTCTGCTCGGCGCTTGCCGCCAGCTGCTCCGACGTTGCGCTGATGGAATTGGCATGGTCCGTCACTTGATAGGTCATATCCCTTACATGGTGAATCATCTGGTTAAAGTGCTCCGCCATCGTTCCAAATTCATCCCGGCTTGTCAGTTGAAGCGATTGTGTAAAGTTGCCCTGGGCCATTACTTTGGATAGTTCGTTTACTGCCTTCAGACGGCGTATCACCAGCCGCTGGATCATGACATACACTAAGACCACCATAATGACGAGCAAGAAGGCGGTTTTCAGCAGAGAGTCAATGAGCTTTTCGTAGAAATCCGTATGCAGGTTCGCCTCGGGAATGATAGCCTCCATATACCAGGGCTTGTCCAGTCCTTGAAGGGGAACAGGCGCGACCACCTTCAGCACCTTGCCTCCATCCTCCTCCGCAAGCAGGCTTGTTACCGAGCCGGCTGCATTCTTCAGGATGGTTGGATCCCCCGCGTACGGCTTCGTCACCAGCTGTGGATCCCGCGCATGGGCGGCATACAAACCACCGGATGTGATCATCGTGCCATATCCGCCGAACGGGTTCACCTTCTCAACCTCTTTCTGCAGATCGGATAACAAAATATCGGCACCGACGATTCCTAGGAACGTGCCGTTAGCATCCAGGATCGGCAGCACCATGCTCGTAATGAGCACCTTCTCACTGCCCGCCTCGTATTGGTAAGGCTCAAGCAGCTCCAGCTTCTTGGATTTCTTGGGTAGCTGGTAGTAGTCACCCGCCCCGGCCTGCTCATAATCCTTGAGCGGTTCAATGGCGATCGTCTTGCCGGTCCTGAACACATACGGGATGAACCGACCGGTATCGTCATCGTATACGCTGCGGCTTCGATTCTTGCGGTCATTGCGATCGAACGCATCGGACTCCCATAACGTATATACTCCCAGCAGCTTCGGACTGCGCTTCAGCTCCTCAGTCAGCAGCCGGACAGCCGCCTCGCGCGACAACTCACCGCTCGACCGTCCTTCCAGCAGAACGGAACGCAGCGTGTAGAGCATGGCATTCGTATGTTCCATCAGTCCGTGAAAATCCTCGGAATGCTCGTACAGCTGAATTTGCGCCGTCAAAGCGCCAATCTTCTCGCTCGATGCGTGGCGATTCATTTGGTTCGTGATCACCAGTATGGCGACACACACGATAAAGCTGGCGATCACCAGCCCATTCACCTTCCATGCGATACTCCATTGAAACCGTTGCTTCATCCGCGCTCTCCCCCACTTTACTCGTTCGTTTTCTTCATTATGGGGGAGAGTTGTTTAAAAATTGCGCGGATTTTTGTGTAATTGCTGTTTAAATTGTTAGTAAAGTGTTTTATTTCGCTAAATAAAAAGCCAAGTGAGCAGTCATCTTCAGACCGCACACCTGGCTTCGTTACAGTACTTATTGTTTACTTCGTCATCGCGGCAACGATCAGATCTCCCATTGCCGTTGTGCCAATCGCTTTGCTGCGATCCACTGCGATGTCACCGGTACGATGTCCCGCGTCAAGCACGTTCTTGACGGCGCGCTCAATGCTGTCTGCGGCATCGGCATAACCGAACGTCAGGCGAAGCATCAGTGCAACCGACAGGACGGTGGCGATCGGATTCGCTACGCCTTGTCCTGCAATATCCGGCGCCGAGCCGTGAACCGGCTCGTACAGCCCGAAGCTGCCTTCGCCAAGAGATGCGGACGACAGCATGCCGATCGAGCCTGTCAGCATAGCCGCTTCGTCGCTCAGAATATCTCCGAACATATTCTCGGTCACAATGACGTCGAACGAGGAAGGACGACGCAGCAGCTGCATCGCGCAATTGTCGACAAGAATATGCTCCAGCTCTACATCCGGGTATTCCGGAGCGATCCGGTTGACGACCTCGCGCCAGAGACGGGACGTCTCGAGTACGTTCGCCTTGTCCACAGACGCCAGCTTCTTGCGTCGCTTCTGTGCGATTTCGAAGCCTTGGCGGACAATACGCTCAATCTCGTTTACGTTATAGACGCAAGTATCGACAGCTTCCTGTCCGTTCGCGCCGTCGCGGCGGAATTTCTCGCCGAAGTAAATGCCACCGGTCAGCTCACGCACGACGATCAGATCTGTACCTTCCAGCACTTCGGGCTTCAGCGTCGATGCGTCCTTCAGACAATCGAAGATGACGGCAGGACGAATGTTCGAGAACAAGCCAAGCGCCTTCCGAATGCCGAGCAAGCCGGTTTCCGGGCGAAGCTCCTTCGAGTTGTTGTCCCACTTCGGTCCGCCAACCGCACCGAGCAGAACAGCATCCGCGCTGCGGCAAATCTCGAGTGTATCTTGCGGCAGCGGCGTGCCGCGCTCATCGATGGCGATTCCGCCGAACAGGGCGCTCTCCGTTTCGAACTGATACCCGAACAGCTCCTCCGTTTTCTTCAATACTTTCAGCGCTTCGCCGACTACCTCCGGACCGATTCCGTCACCCGGCAGTACTGCTATTTTCTTCACATTAGACATCGTACCTATTCCCCTTCCGCTTCCAATAGACTATCTCATTTGTACCATAGGGGCTCTCATTTTACAATGATATAAAAACTATCAGGTTTATAGGTAATGCCTATTGAAAATTCAGTCCCCGCAAGTACACAGTAATCATTCGTGTCAGGCTCTCGTTGCGGTCCAGCTCCAAATTGAAGCCGTTGCGGCTCTCCAACGAGGCGAAGCCATGCACCATACTGCGCAGTGCACGAACCGTATGAAGAGCATCCGGCTCACTAAGACGGAGTCCCTCGATCAGCTTCAGCATAAAGACAACGACCGCTTCAGAAGCTCGGCGCACCTCTTCGTCCAGCGGATCCGGAGCGCTCAAGGTAGCCTCATATAGCCCGGGGTGCATACGGACAAATTCCACATATGCGAGCGCGACTGCAGCAACCGCCTCCTCTCCCGCCTTACCAACCGTCCGTTCCATCAGGCATTCCCGAAGGGCATGGATTCCATGTATGGCAAGATGCTTGCGCAAGCCCGTCAAGCCGTCAATATGATTATACAGTGACGGTGTCTTCACCCCGAGCCGCTTGCCCAGCTCCGCGAGCGTGACCGCCTCCAGTCCTTGCTCATCCGCAAGTGCGGCTGCAGACTCCAGCACCGTATCCATCGTCAATCCGACTCGCGGCATTAGCCATTCACCGCCTTCATCCGCTTCGCAAGCGAAGCCTCCGCTCGTTGGATGACCCGCTCCATCGCCTCACACGGCTGCTCCAACAGCCGGCCATGCCCGACAGCGAGCAGCTGCGGCGCCCTTGCCAACAGCTTCCGCGCACTTGCTATTGCGGTTTGGCTGTCCCACGTCGCCAGCGCCGGGAAGGGGAACAACGGCATGAGCTCACCGGAAACCGCCAACCCGCCTCGCACCTGAAACGCATCTCCCGCAAGTATTGCCCCGCTGCGGCGATCCAGGAATGCCATATGGCCGGGCGTGTGACCGGGCGTTGCGATCGCTTCGAGCGATCCGATTAAGTCACCTTCCTGCAACAAGACATCCGGTTTGACCTGCATGTGGTTCGGCTTCGGCACACCGCCGCGCACCTTGGACTGCGGCTCTCCGGGCCGCAGCGATTTGTCACCGCGCAGCAAGCAGGCATCACGCTCCGAGATGTGGATCTTCACACCCGGCAGCGCCTCCTTCACCCGCTCCAGCCCTCCGATATGATCATCATGCGCATGTGTCAGCAAAATCCGGGTAATCGGCTTGCCGATCTGGTTCGCGGTACGCAGTATCCCCTTCACACAGAACGGCATACCGGCATCCACCAGCGTCAATTCCTCCTGCTCCTCCACGAGATATACATTCACCGGAAACAACGTCGGCATAAAAGCTAGCTGGTGCAATTGCTCATAACGATTCCAATTCATGGATTCATCAATCCCCTCGATAAACGTTCTATAGTAGTATAATAACTAATGTTATTAGTTTATGCAAGAGGGGTATTTGTATTGTTTTCAACCGATATCCCCGATATTCCGCTGCATGGTAAGCCATGCTGTTCAGCGTAACGATCCACACGAACGCTAATTCACGATTTTCTCACTATTTCCCAACCTAACGATATTGCTCAACGTTAATCCGCCCGTACCACTCGTTTTTCAGCTTGGCGGAAACCAATAAGACTCCTGGGGATCGTTAGATGCGGGAATATGCTCCCCGAGCACAAATAACGCCGCTGTGGATCGTAAGAAAAAAACCGACCACCCCCAACGGGATAGCCGGTTCCACCATGCTTTAAATCAATGTCATGTTGCCGGAGCGTGTGCTGCCGGGATTTTTGCGCTTGTCGATCAACCGGTTAACCGCATCTACATAAGCGCGCGCGCTTGCTTCCAGTACGTCGGTCGAAAGGCCGCGGCCATGGACCGAGATGTCGCCTTGCCGAATCAGCACGTGCGCCTCGCCTAATGCGTCCGTCTCGTGCGAAACCGACTTCACGGAATAGTCCTCCAGCTCGAACGTCTCGCCGGTAACCTTGTCAATCGCCTTGTAGATTGCGTCGACAGAACCGTTGCCGCTTGCCGATTGCTCGGCAGTCGACCCGTCGGCAAGACGAATCCGCACCGTTGAGGTCGGCTCCGCCGAACCATTGCCGCTGCCGTAGGAAACCTGGATCGCCTCAACCGCAAACAGCTCCGGGGTCTCAACCAGCTTCTCCTCAATCAAGGCGCGAAGGTCGTCATCGGTAACCGACTTCTTGCGGTCCGCAAGGTCCTTGAACTTCGCGAACGCCTCGTTCACCTTCTCTTCAGATAAATCATAGCCGAGATCAACCAGCTTCTCGCGGAAGGCGTGGCGGCCGGAGTGCTTGCCGAGCACCAGCTTGCTCTCCTTCAGGCCGATCGTCTCCGGCGACATAATTTCGTAGGTTGTTTTCTCCTTGAGCATGCCATCCTGATGAATGCCGGATTCATGCGCGAAGGCGTTCGCCCCTACGATCGCTTTGTTGCCCGGTACAACCATGCCGGTCAGCCTGCTGACAAGCCGGCTTGTGCGTGCAATCTCACCCAGCACCAGCCCTGTCTTCGCGCCGAACAAATGCTGACGCGTTTCGAGCGTCAACGCAACTTCTTCAATCGCCGTATTCCCGGCGCGCTCGCCAATGCCGTTAATGGTGCCTTCAATCTGATCGGCACCGTTCATAACAGCCGCAAGCGCATTGGCGGTCGCCATCCCCAGATCGTCGTGACAGTGTGCGCTGAGCTGGATTTTCTCACAGCCCGGCACCTGCTCGCGCAGCACCTTGAAGATGTTGCCGAACTCGCCCGGCGTCATATAACCGACCGTGTCCGGAATATTCACGACCGTTGCGCCTGCACGGATCGCCATCGCTGTAACCTCACATAGGAAGTCGAGCTCCGTACGACCAGCATCCTCCGGTGAAAATTCAATCTTGTCGAAATATTTCTTCGCATAACGGATCATGGCATCCGCGGTTTCCAGCACCTGCTCCTTCTCCATCCGCAGCTTGTGCTTGCGATGAATCGGGGAAGTGGCGAGAAACAGGTGGATACACGGATCCTGAGCGCCGATCAGCGCCTCCCGCACCGCGTCGATATCGTTCGTCCGCGAACGGGCGAGGCCGATGACGGTAGCGTTCTTCACCGCGCGAGCCACCGCGTTGACCGCAGCCAGATCGCCAGGCGAGGCAGCCGGAAAGCCCGCTTCAATGCGGTCGACGGCGAGCTTCTCCAATTGGAGAGCGATCTCGACCTTCTCTTGGGTGTTCAGATTGACGCCCGGAGACTGCTCACCATCCCGAAGCGTCGTGTCGAAGATATATATTTTTCTCATTCCGGCTCACCTCGATCAGACGTATGACACGTTATATGCTTTATTTCTTGATCCAATGCATCAATTCGCGAAGCTTGCCGCCCACTTGCTCAATCGGATGCTCCGACTCCAGACGGCGTGTTGCGGTGAGGAATGCACGTCCCGATTGGTTCTCCAGAATGAAGTCGCGTGCAAATTTGCCTTGCTGGATATCGGACAATACGCGCTTCATCTCGGCTTTTGTCTCATCCGTAATAATGCGAGGACCTGTAACATAATCACCGAATTCGGCAGTGTTGGAGATCGAGTGACGCATCGCTGCCATGCCACCTTCGTACATCAGGTCGACAATCAGCTTCAGCTCATGCAGACATTCGAAGTATGCAACTTCAGGCTGGTAGCCCGCTTCAATCAGCGTTTCGAAGCCCGCTTTCACAAGCGCAGTCGTACCGCCGCACAGCACGGCTTGCTCGCCGAACAGATCCGTCTCCGTCTCTTCGCGGAACGTCGTCTGGATGACACCCGCACGCGTGCAGCCGATTCCCTTCGCGTAAGCAAGACCGATGTCCTGCGCACGGCCGGTTGCATCCTGATATACCGCGATAAGACCAGGAACGCCGAAGCCTTCTACATATACGCGGCGAACCATGTGACCCGGAGATTTCGGAGCGACCATGATGACGTCCTTGTCAGCGGACGGAACAATTTGGCCAAAATGAATGTTAAAGCCGTGCGAGAATACGAGTGTTGCGCCATTCTTGAGGTTCGGTGCGATTTCTTCGTTATATACCTTCGCCTGGGTCTCGTCCGGCATCAAAATTTGCACGAGGTCGGCTTTGCGGGCTGCGTCTGCAACCGAATATACCTCGAAGCCATCGTTTTTGGCTTGCTCGAAGGAACGGCCTTGACGAAGACCGATAATCACGTTCAGTCCGCTGTCGCGCAAGTTTTGCGCTTGTGCGTGGCCTTGGGAGCCGTAGCCGATAATTGCGATTGTTTTGCCTTTCAATACGGAGATGTCTGCATGCTGCTCATAGAACATTGTAACTGCCATTGGTTTCTTTTCCTCCTTTAATATGGACAACCCTTGCTTATATATGCCATAGAGCCGCGGGAATGCGGCAAAGCATCAAGTTATTTCTGGGCTCCGCGCATCATGGCGGTAGCCCCGGTTCGCGAAAGCTCGCGAATCCCGTACGGCTTCAACAGCTCGATCATCGCATCGATTTTCTCCGAGTCGCCGATCACTTGAACAATCAGCGAGTTCGGGCCGATATCAACAACTGCTGCGCGGAACGTATCGACGATGCCGAGAATTTCCGGCCGCATGCTCGGCTCTGCGCTTACCTTGATCAGCGCCAGCTCGCGTGCCACCATGGGGAACGAGCTAAGGTCAATGACCTTGATCACGTCGATCAGCTTGTACAGCTGCTTCTGAATTTGCTCCAGCGTGTGGTCGTCGCCCGTCGTTACGATAATCATCCGGGACAACCCCGGCTCCTCAGAAGCGCCGACTGTAATACTCTCGATATTGAAGCCCCGGCGGCCGAACAGGCCGGAGACGCGCTGCAGCACGCCGGGTTGGTTGTTGACCAAGACGGATATGGTATGCTTCGTTACGCTCATTCGCTATCCCCCATTAACATTTCGTGTATCGCCATGCCCGCCTGAACCATCGGGAACACGTTCTCTTCCTTGCGAACCACGAAATCGATGAGTACCGGACCCGGCGTTTCCATCGCTTCCTTCCACGCCGCAATCGCCTCGTCCTTGTTTGTTGCGCGAAGCCCCTTCACGCCGTATGCCTCAGCCAGCTTGACAAAATCCGGAGAACCGGCGAGATCGATATGGCTGTAACGGTTATTATAGATGATTTCCTGCCATTGCCGCACCATGCCAAGCACCTGATTGTTGATGACGACAATTTTTACCGGGATGTTGTGGATCGCGCAAATCGCCAGCTCCTGCGAGCACATCTGCATACCGCCGTCGCCGTTGATCGAGACGACCAGCCTGTCCTTATGCGCCATCTGTGCGCCAATCGCCGAAGGGAACCCGAAGCCCATCGTACCAAGTCCGCCGGAAGTAATCCAGGAGCGCGGCTTGTTGAATCTGTAGTACTGCGCCGCCCACATCTGATGCTGTCCGACGTCGGTTGTAACGATTGCCTCTCCGCGGGTTGTCTCGTTAATGTGCTCAATCACCCATTGCGGCTTCAATTCCGTCTCGGAGTCGATATATTTGAGCGGCTTCGCCGCCTTCCACTCCTTGATTTGCTTGATCCAATCCTTCGACTTTGCCGGCTTCGCCTTCTTGTTGGCGAGCTCCAGCACCATCTTGACGTCGCCTACGCACGGAATCTCGGTCGGCACGTTCTTGCCAATCTCCGCTGGATCGACATCAATATGAGCGATCTTCGCCTTCGGCGCGAAGGCGCTCACCTTCATCGTCACCCGGTCGTCGAAACGTGCTCCGATACTAATCAACAAATCGCATTCTTGTAGCGCCGTATTCGCCGTCCATGTCCCGTGCATGCCCGGCATGCCCATCCACAGCTCATGCGCGCTCGGAAAGCCGCCGAGACCGAGCAGTGTCGTCGTGATCGGAATCTGCGTCTTCTCTACAAATTCCACCAGCTCCTCATGCGCGCCGGCATAAACAATGCCCCCGCCGGCGAGAATAACCGGCCGTTCCGACTGCTGAATCGCTGCCAGCAGCTTTTCGACTTGTCCCTTGTTCGGCATGACCGTCGGATTGTATCCGCGAATGCTGACTTTATCCGGATACTCAAACTTCGTCGTGTGCGCCGATACATCCTTCGGAATATCGATCAATACCGGTCCTTTACGGCCTGTATTCGCTATATGGAACGCTTCGGCAATCGTCTTCGATAAGTCGCGCACATCCCGCACCAGGAAGCTGTGCTTGGTAATCGGCATCGTAATCCCGGTAATGTCGGCCTCCTGGAAGGCGTCGGTACCGATCATCGTGAGCGGTACGTTGCCGGTAATGACGACCATCGGAACCGAATCCATATACGCCGTCGCAATTCCCGTCACCAGGTTCGTCGCCCCTGGACCCGAGGTTGCGATACAGACGCCTACCTTGCCGGTTGCTCGCGCATAACCGTCAGCCGCATGAATCGCTCCCTGCTCATGGCGGGTCAACAAGTGATTAAAATCCTTATTCCCATGCATCGCATCGTAAATGTACAACACCGCTCCGCCCGGGTAGCCAAAAACGCACTCTACACCCTCCAACAGCAAGCTTCGCAGCAAAATATCGGAGCCGCTGATGACGTCCGGCTGCAGCAGCTTCTTCCGCAGCTCCTTACTGGATAGTGAATCCGTCGTTAAATCAACGCTCATCGAATGTACCCCCTTCCAAAATATAAAGCCCACACCGGAAAGACATTTGTACATAGTAGAAATGTTCCGTCAATTCAAACAACAAAAAACCCCTTCATCCCGCGCTTCTCAATCGAAAGCTGCGTACGGGACGAAAGGGGTTATCTTCCGTGGTACCACCCATGGTTCGGCTGCCGTCTCACGAGCGGCAAGCCCTTGACAGGTACTCTGCGAGTGACAGCGCTGTGGCTTGTCAAGCATTCATACCTTGGCACGGTAACGTGTGCCCGACGATCTCCCCTACTTGACGGCGTCGAACTTGCATGCGCGCTTGCCGTTGTTCAGGAAAACAGCTCCGAGGTGAGCTCGTCGTTAAAGGATTATGGCCGCGGTTTCAGCTGATCCGCCTGCTCTCTGTTCATAAGAGCCCTTAACACTTCGTCCTCATCATAGCCGATATAGCTGGTGAAGTTGATTTACAGTTATTATAGGGGTCTGTGAGACGTTCGTCAAGGGGAATTACAAGCGGACTCACTTCTGTTGCCCGAATGGATTCCGCTACAATTTGAAAATCTGAATCGTCCTCTGCAGCTGTCCGACCG
>JBEPYM010000052.1:0-18955 GCA_041641375.1 Paenibacillus sp. | reverse complement strand
ATTCTCGGCTCTAATCGAACCGCGAACCTTCGAACATCGTGCAACGATAAGAAAAACTCGAATCGAAGCAGCACAAGGGTGAGCGACCGCGTTGTAGCGGAAGATTTTTCGACTCAAATCGACCGGATGCGCAGAACGTGACCATGCGATTAGCCTGCCTAGGCGGAAAGGACTGCATAATGGGGACTCATCAGATTACCGGCATCGACCAGTTGATTGCCAAAGCTTCGTCCTATATGAAGGATGCCGATCTGAAGCGCATTAGGGAAGCGTTTGCGTTTGCCGATAAAGCTCACGAAGGACAGGTCCGCAAGTCGGGCGAGCCCTACATTTTGCATCCGCTCGCGGTTGCCGAGATTCTCGTTCATCTGCAGCTGGACGCGACAACAGTGATTGCGGGGCTGCTGCATGACGTCGTCGAAGACACGAACGTGTCTCTCGAGCATGTCGAATCGGAATTCGGCAAGACATGCGCCAAGCTGGTGGACGGTCTGACCAAGCTGGAGAAAATTCAATTCAAGTCCAAGGAAGAGCAGCAGAATGAAAATTACCGCAAAATGTTTGTGGCCATGGCCCAG
Organism: Paenibacillus sp.; assembly: GCA_041641375.1. Classification (GTDB taxonomy): domain Bacteria; phylum Bacillota; class Bacilli; order Paenibacillales; family YIM-B00363; genus Paenibacillus_AK. The sequence continues at coordinate 18,377 of JBEPYM010000052.1, read as the reverse complement.
GATTTGCGCGTCATTCTGATCAAGCTCGCCGACCGGCTGCACAATATGCGAACACTGAAGCATCAATCTGAAGAGGCGCAGCGCCGCATCGCGGACGAAACGCTTGAAATCTTTTGCCCAATCGCACATCGGCTCGGGATCTCGTCCATCAAGTGGGAGATGGAAGACATCGCGCTTCGCTACCTCAACCCGCAGCAGTATTACCGCATTGTCAACCTGATGCAGAAGAAGCGGACCGAACGCGAGGATTACATTACGGAGCTCATCGAGAAGCTTCGCGACAAGCTGAGCGAGATGGGGATCGCGACCGATATCGTCGGTCGTCCCAAGCATATATACAGCATCTACAAAAAAATGACGTCCCGCAACAAGCAGTTTAACGAGATTTATGACCTGCTCGCCATTCGCGTAATCGTCGACAACATTAAGGATTGTTATGCGGCGCTCGGCATTATCCATACGCTGTGGAAGCCGATGCCCGGACGTTTCAAGGACTATATCGCCATGCCGAAGCCGAATATGTATCAATCGCTGCACACGACCGTGATCGGGCAAAAGGGCGAGCCGACCGAGGTGCAAATCCGCACGTGGGATATGCACCGGACGAGTGAATACGGGGTTGCCGCACATTGGGCGTACAAGGAAGGCAAGGAAAGCGCGGTTGTACCGGGCGGATCGTTCGAGGACAAGCTGACCTGGTTCCGCGAAATTATGGAGCTGCAGGAGGACGCCAGCGATGCCTCCGAGTTTGTAGAATCGCTCAAGATGGACTTCTTCACCGACATGCTCTATGTCTTCACGCCGAAGGGCGAGGTGATCGAGCTGCCGAGCGGCTCGGTCCCTCTTGACTTCGCATACCGGATTCATACGGAGGTCGGCAATCGGACGATCGGCGCCAAGGTGAACGGACGAATTGTGCCGCTGGATCACAAGCTGAAAACCGGGGATATCATAGAAATTTTAACGTCAAAGCATTCCTACGGACCGAGCGCCGATTGGGTCAAAATTGCCCAGTCCTCGCATGCCCGCAGCAAAATCAAGCAGTGGTTCAAAAAAGAAAAACGCGAGGAGAATGTCGCCCGCGGCCGGGAAGCGATCGAGCGTGAGCTGCGCAGACTCAGCTACGAGCCCAGCCAGCTTATGTCGGATGACAAGCTGCTGGAGGCCGCCCGCAAGTTTACCTTTAACGATATCGACGATATGCTGTCCGCGATTGGCTTTGGCGGCATAACAGCTGCGCAGATTTGTACGAAGCTGACCGAGAAGCTGCGCAAGGAGGCGGAGGAAAGCGCGGCCCAGCTGACGAGCGAGGTGCGCGAGGTGCTTAAGCCGACGGCACAGCAGACGGAACGCCGCAACCGTTCCTACCAGGGCGTCCGCGTCAAGGGCGTCGACAATCTGCTCGTCCGATTCGCCCGCTGCTGCAATCCGGTGCCCGGCGACAATATCGTCGGTTATATTACACGCGGCCGTGGCGTATCCGTACACCGCGCCAGCTGCACCAATATTCCGACCGCCGACGACGAGACAGCGCGCGTCATCGAAGTGGAGTGGGTGGAGGAATGCCAAGCCAACTTCTCCGTCGACATCGAAATTACCGGCCAAGACCGGAGGGGTTTGCTCAACGAGGTGCTGCAGGCAGTGTCGGAATCGAAGACGAATATGTCGGCCGTATCCGGCCGTTCGGATAAGAACAAAATGGCGATGATTCACATGACGATCCTGATCCGCAATACCGAGCATCTGCAAACCGTTGTGGACAAAATCAAGCGGGTGAAGGACGTTTTTTCGGTACAGCGAATCATGCAGTAGCCGATCCGGAATCATGCAGAAGGGAACGCACATCGACGATGAAAGTGGTAGCTCAGCGCAGCAAAAAGGCTCAAGTCATCGTGGATGGCACAGTTACCGGTCGAATCGAGCATGGACTCGTTCTGCTGGTCGGGATCACACACGAGGATACAGAGGCCGATGCGGCCTATTTGGCCGAGAAGATTGCAGGCTTGCGTATTTTTGAGGATGAAGCCGGGAAAATGAACGTATCGGTCAAGGATACCGGCGGTCAAGTGCTGTCCATCTCCCAATTTACCCTATATGGGGATTGCCGCAAGGGCAAACGCCCCAACTTCATGGCGGCGGCCCGTCCGGAGCAGGCAGAGCCGCTCTATGATCGATTCAATGAGCTGCTCCGCGCGCAAGGGCTGCCCGTAGCGACAGGTGTGTTTGGCGCAATGATGGATGTTGAGCTGACCAATTGGGGGCCGGTAACGCTCATTCTGGACAGCAAACAGGGCTAGAATCCGCCATTGGCGGGCATACTGGGGAATATCGGCAACGATCATTCATCCGGTAGAGAGAGGTCCAGCGAATTGCGCAAATCCATCCAAGAGCAGCTGCTGCAGCACCCGCATGCACCGTGGTCGGCGGAACGGGCTCATATTTTGGCGATCCATGGCGAACAGCTTGCGGAGGAGCTGAACGCTTCAGGCCCCTCAGGTTCGGCAGGTCGTGCAGGACCCCCGCATAAGCATGTACGAAGAACGCTCTAGGACGTATGGAGCGTTCTTTTTCTTTATTGACCGATATGGTACACTGAAAAATGGCGAATGATGGAGGTGTGCACACAAGAATATGATCATCCATTTGGTTCGAGTGGGTTTTGACGGATTTCAGACGGAAATATTTCATATATGCAAGCTTTTTTTTGAAGAGGTGGAGCTGCTTGAGGAGGATCCGGAGGGCCGTGCGGAGCTGACGCTGAGCGTCGAGCTGCATAACGACGGCATAACCGCCGGGGCTCGCACCCGAATGCGGCACAAGGTAGATGCTCTTGAATGGAGCTCCGCATTCGAACGGGAGCTGCGGCCGGATGCGCCGCCCGACATGCGGAAGCGAACGCTGAAACGCATGATCGGCTACACGGTCCTCTCCGTCCTGAGAGATGCGACCGGGCTGGAGCAGCCCTGGGGCATCCTGACGGGGGTTCGTCCTACGAAGCTGATGCATCAGCTCAGGCAGACGCGCCAGACCGAAGAGGTGGAGCAGCTGCTGAGGGAGGAGTACCTGGTTACGGAGACGAAAATCAAGCTGCTTACCGATATTGCGGACCGCCAGCTTCGCGTCATTCCGGACTTCTTCGACATCAACAGGCGCGAGGTCAGCATCTATATCGGAATCCCCTTCTGTCCGACAAAATGTGCGTATTGCACCTTCCCGGCTTACGACATCAGAGGGCAGAACGGGTCGGTTGAGGCGTTTCTGACCGGACTTCATTATGAAATCCGCGAGACGGGCGCCTGGCTGAAACGAACCGGACTCGGCGTGACGACGATCTATTGGGGCGGCGGAACGCCGACCAGCATCGAAGCGGATCAGATGGACGCGCTGTTCGTCACGATGAAGGAAGCGTTCCCCGATCTATCGCAGGTTCGCGAGCTGACGGTGGAAGCGGGGCGGCCGGATACGATCACACCCGAGAAAATCGAGGTGATGAAGAAGTGGAAGGTTGACCGGATTTCGATTAACCCGCAAAGCTTCACCCAGCAGACGCTCGACGCAATCGGCAGGCATCATACAGTCACGGAGACGGTGGAGAAGTTCAAGCTGGCGCGCGAGATGGGATTGAACAATATTAACATGGATTTGATCATCGGGCTCCCGAACGAAGGCAAGCCGGAGTTCGAGCATACGCTTGCCGAGACGGCCAAGCTGCTGCCGGAGTCGCTTACCGTTCATACGCTCTCCTTCAAGCGAGCATCTCGAATGACTCAGAACCGCGACCAGTACGAGGTGGCGGAGCGGAGCGAGGTCGAGGAGATGATGGACCGGGCGACGGACTGGACCAGGCAGCACGGCTACGTGCCGTATTACATGTATCGTCAGAAAAACATTCTCGGCAACCTCGAGAATGTAGGTTACTCGCTTCCTGGCAAGGAAAGCCTGTACAACATCCTGATGATGGAAGACAACCAGACGATTATCGGGCTCGGCTGCGGCGCGGTAAGCAAGGTGCTGTATCCGGGCGAGGTGGATGTGGCTACAGGCGAAGAGCGCCAGCGGATCGAGCGGTTTCCGAATCCGAAGGAGCCTTCGGTATATAATACGTCTTATAAGGAATATATCGCTAAAAAAATGACAATGCTCGACGAGGCATACGGTTTCGTTCGAACGTAGAGGGGCTGCATAGAGGATGAGGGGAAGCAAGTCGGTTTGGTGGATCGTCATTTTTGTATTGGTAACGGGTGTATTGGCTGGCGGATTATATGTCTATGATAAGAGGAAGGGCTACCGCAGCCATGTGAAGCCGGGCGAGCGTCAGCAGCTTCAGGCCGTTCAGACGGCCAAGAGCTTGAAATCCAGTTATGATGTGATTGTGGTCGGAACCGATCCGGAAGGCATAGCAGCGGCGATTTCGGCAGCTCGCAACGGGTTGTCCACGCTGCTGATCGACGGCAAGGAGCGTACGGTGTTGGGCGGACTGGCGACGCTCGGAATGCTGAACAGCATCGATATGACGACGAAGGGACCTAACCACGACATCCTCAATAAAGGCTTGTTCCTGGAATGGTTCAAGCAGCTCGAGGGCGATTCCTTCGATGTCGTGACGGCGGCTAACGCCTTTAACCGTATGGTGCAGAAGGAAGAGAAGATCGACCTTATTCTGGAGGCGAAGAGCATCAAGCCGCTGATGGAAGGCTCCCGTGTGACCGGTATTACGGTTGTGAAGAAGGACGGCGCCGAGCAGCAGGTCAAAGCCCGTTCCGTCATCGATGCGACACAGGACGCGGATATTGCCGCAGCAGCAGGGGTACCGTTCACATTCGGGCGCGAGGATATCGGCGATCCGAATTCCAAAATGGCGGTAACGCTTGTCTTCGGGCTGAAGAACGTAACGCCGGAGGTATGGAAGGACATTCGCAAGCGGCTGAACGACGACAAGGATCCGGGAACCGGCGCGAATGAGATGAGCGCATGGGGCTACGGAGAGCTGCATAGGGAGTACATCTCCAAAAATCCGGATCGTGTCCGGATGCGCGGTCTGAATATCGGCCGTCAGAACGACGAGACGGCACTGATCAATGCGCTGCTGATTTTTGGCGTCGATCCACTTAATCCGGAATCGATCCGCAAAGGGATTGAGGACGGCAAGAAAGAGCTGCCGCATGTAATCGAGCATCTACGCCAGAAGTATCCGGAGTTCGCCAATATTGAGCTCGGCGTTACGGCGCCGGAGCTGTATGTGCGCGAATCCCGTCATATCCTCGGCGAATACAGGCTTACCATGATCGACATTCTCGAAAACCGCGATCACTGGGATCGAATCGGCTTCGGCAGCTATCCGGTCGACATTCAGCGCACGTCGCCGAACGACTGGGGCGCGGTTGCAAGCTCGCCGGACCAATTCGCGATTCCGTTCCGTACGATCGTCCCGCAGAAGGTGGACGGACTGCTCGTCGTTGGCCGTTCCGCTTCCTTCGATACGCTGCCGCACGGCAGCGCGCGTGTCATCCCGACGGGAATGGCGGCGGGCGAAGCGGCAGGCGCTGCAGCGAAGCTAGTCCAGACCAAAGGCGCCGAGGGCATTACCTTCCGTGCGCTCTCGAAGGATAAGGATGCAATCAAGGAGCTTCAGGCGATGCTGAGCAAGCAAGGGATGGACATTCAGCCGTACACGCCGAAGACGTATCCGTTTATGGAGCACAAAACCTATGAAGGCGTCAAAACAGCCGCCACGATGGCGCTTGCGTATGCCTCCTACAATAACGATTTCGGGCTGGACAAGCCGTCCAATGCGCTTGCGTTTCTCAATAATGTGAACGGCTTTAACCGGTATATGGCGGGTGTGCTCAAGCATAAGCTGCCGGGTGCCGGGACGCTGCAGGAAATTACCGATAAGCTCCCGGAGAAGGGTAAGGGGCAGCCGCTGACGCTTGAGCTCGCGGCGTCGATGATCGCTAAAGCTGTCTTTACAGAGAAATCGTCGGATAGCGATCTGGATCGGCTAGTAAAGGGCGGCTTCCTCCGCCAGCAGTCGATTGACAAAATCACGAACAAATCGTCGCTGACGACCGGTGAAGCGTATTTACTCATTCATGATGCGGCGATTAAGCTCGGCTTTCAACCTAAGGGATAAAGGGGACAACAACGAATGAGGATGTATCCGGTGCTTGGCCGTTCGATTGCGGAGCTGCAGGAGGCGATGGCGGCCGGGGAAGTAACGTCCCTGGAGCTATGCGCCGCTTACCTCAGCCGCATCGAGCGGCTCGACCGCAGCGGTCCTTGCTTGAATTCCGTGCTGGAGCTGAACGGCGATGCGATGGCGATTGCCGAAAGTCTGGATCGGGAGCAGGCGGCGGAGGGGCGGAGAGGGCTCCTCCACGGCATTCCCATTCTACTCAAGGATAATATCGATACAGGGGACCGGATGACGACAAGCGCCGGTTCCCTTGCTTTATCGGATCATGCTGCGGAGCGTGATGCCTTCCTGGTTCAGCGTCTGCGCGAAGCGGGAGCGGTGATTCTCGGCAAGACGAATATGACGGAATGGGCGCACTACATGTCCAAGGATATGGCAGCCGGCTACAGCTCCAAGGGTGGCCGCACCCGAAATCCGCACGGACCGGACCGTCTTGATCCCGGAGGCTCCAGCTCCGGGTCGGCTGTCGGTGTCGCCGTGGGCTTTGCGGCGGCTTCCATCGGCACGGAGACGTCCGGCTCGATCTTAAGTCCTGCGTCGTACAACGCGATCGTCGGCGTGAAGCCGACCGTCGGGCTCATTAGCCGTTCGGGCATTATCCCGCTGGCGCCGAGCCAGGATACGCCTGGACCGATGGCCCATACCGTAGCCGACGCAGCACTGCTGCTGTCGGTGCTTGCCGGAGCCGATCCGTTCGACCCTGCCTCGGCTTCCGCCAAGTGGCACGCTTCGCGGGATTACCGGAAGTTTCTGTACAGGGACGGCCTGCAAGGGGCACGTATCGGTGTTCCGCGCAAAACCTTCGTCGATAAGCTGGACGCAGAGGAAGCAAAGCTGTGGGAGTATATCCTCGAGTCATTGCGCAAGCTCGGAGCGGAATTGGCGGATCCGGCCGAACTACCGTCTGCGGAGGAGCTTTCCGGCTTCCAATCCAGTGTGTTCAAATATGAATTCAAGCCTGCAATTAATGCGTATTTGCGCCGCCGTCCGGCCTGGGCGGGCATCCGTTCCTTGCGGGATGTGATCGCTTATAACGAGCGCAACGCCAGCCGTATGCTGAAATACGGCCAGTCCTACTTGCTCGAATCGGACGCGACTAGCGGCACCTTGACCGAGCCAGCCTATATACGGGACCGCATGACCGATTTGCGCCTGTCGCGTTCGGAAGGAATCGATGCGGCCCTCGCCAAGCACAGGCTGGATGCTCTTGTTTTTCCGGGACATCATGGAGCGTCTGTCGCAGCGAAGGCCGGGTATCCTTCCGTTACTGTGCCGGCCGGATTAACCGAGCAGGGCAAGCCGCTCGGACTGACCTTCACCGGTCCAGCCTTCTCCGAGGGCTTGCTGCTTAAGCTGGCGTATTCCTTCGAGCAGCAGTCCGAGCATAAGAAGCCAGTGGTCAATTTCGGTGAATGAATTCCCTGAGATTAGAAGATAATAGTAGGAAATTCCTAATCCTTCTATAAAGGGACCATTCATGATGAATAAGAGAGCCCGGTACAGCAAAATGCGTATGACTCAGTACTCCGTCAATTACTTACGCATGACGAACGTGTATATGGATATATGGTGGGCGCTGACGTTTCCGGGCTTCGGACAATGGTTTCAGGGAAAGTATTTTTTTGGGCTGGTTCTGATCGTGTGGGAGTTCTTTATCAACGTTCAATCTCATTTGAACAGCGCGATTTTCCTCAGTATGCACGGCAGGTTTGAAGAAGCCAAGCTTGAGCTCGATACGAGATGGTTCCTGCTGTACATTGTCATCTACATCTTTGCGGTGTGGGATACGTACTATACGGGCGTACAAATCAAGAAAAGATATGTCATCGCGTCCTCGCAACCACAGCGCTTGAAGCATTTTACAGTGGGTTCTCTGGCCGTTTCGTTTCTGGAGCGCCGACTTCCGTTCATCCCGGTAGTATGGAGCTTCATGCTGCCGGGTGCGGGGCATTTCATCCTGCAGCGAAAGTTTCTGTCGGTGTTCCTCATTTTTTGGTGGATCCTCAGCTGCTACATGGCCGGCATGCCGGAAGCCGCCATCTTATCCTTGACCGGCGGACACGAGGATGCTGCCGCCTTGCTGGACCCGCAATGGATTTTATTTCTGCCCTCCCTGTATTTGTTCGCCATCTATGATTCGTTCGTTGGAGTGAGAGAGATTAACGCTTTCTTCGAGGAAGAGATGGCGGATCACTTGCGCAAAACCGAAATAAACGCGGATTACCAAATCCCATATCCGGAGGCTGTGCTGCCGTGATCGATCTTGCCGCCTTGTTTCCTTACTCGATTGATATCGAGTTGCTTCTTATAGAACTAAAGCGCAGTGGCATTCCGAAGGAAAGGCTGCTTGTCGTGCCGCTAACCAAAGATGAGCCATATCTTTCCATCGATGCGATTGGCAAAGCCGGAACTACACAATGGGATACGGCCTTTGTGCTCGGTACGATCTTTATGCTGCTCGGTACCATCTACGGCTTCCAGCTGACGTTGGGGCCCGTGCTGTGGGGGCTGTTCGGACTGCTTGGAGGTTTAGCTGCTGGTATCGCGATACAATATGGCTACAATCATAGAAAGTATAGGAAGCACTACCACCAGGGCAGCGGCCATGTGCTCATTCTTATCAAATGTCCGAAGGAGGACGAGGATAAGTTGAGACGTCTGTTTACGCTGCATAACGTGAGCGAGGTCGGGGTAGTATAGGGACATGAAACCGCTCTATAAATTGTAATATTTCTGTAATCAAATATTCATGCTCGTTTAACAATAAGCGAATATAATAAAACTCGACCCCCTTTTTTAAAATATATACTTGTAAAACCTGCACTTCATGTGCAGGTTTCTTTCTGTCTATAGGGGTCCGTCGCATGATTTGGCACAATTTACGTCCGTTAGCTTGACTTTGTCGTTCGGGAATATTACAATAACCACCATAAATATCGATTCTGCGACGGGATTTTCATTCGACAACCCGGCATACAGAGAGGAATGCCTTGGCTGCAAGCATTCTTGCCTACGGTGCGAACGATCGACCTCCCCGAGAACGAACGGCGAACGCGACTCCAGCCTGCGATCTGCGGCATCGGAAGGCGATCAGTAGCCGGATCGCGGCTGACGGACGTTACCCGTCTACCAAGGAGGAGCCTCTCTATTAGGCTCAACCAGGGTGGTACCGCGGGAGTCAACACAGGTTTCTAATCTCTCGTCCCTGACGTTTCGATTATGTCAGGGGCGGGGGATTTTTTATGTTTAAGGAGGATTTGAGGGATGTCATTCCAGAGGCCGAAAGGCACGCAGGATTTCCTGCCGGGTACGGTAGAGAAGTGGCAATACGTAGAAGAGAAGGCGCGCGAGCTGTGTCGCAGGTTTCGGTACAGCGAAATTCGGACGCCTGTATTTGAACACACCGAGCTGTTCGTTCGCGGTGTGGGCGAGACGACCGATGTCGTCGAGAAGGAGATGTATACGTTCCTGGACAAGGGAGACCGCAGCGTGTCGCTCAGGCCGGAAGGTACGGCCGGCGTCGTGCGGGCTTATGTCGAGAACAAGCTGTACGGCGATCCCGATATTGCCAAGCTGTATTACATCGCCCCGATGTTTCGTTATGAGCGGCCGCAGGCGGGCCGTTACCGGCAGTTCCATCAGTTCGGCATCGAGGCGCTCGGGTCCAGCGATCCGCAGCTTGACGCGGAAGTGATCGCGCTTGGGTATATGCTCTACAAGGAGCTTGGGCTGAAGGGCGTTACGGTGGATATCAACTCGGTCGGCACCCCGGCGATTCGAGCTGCGTTCCGCGAGCGGTTGCTCGCATTCCTGCAGCCGATGAAGCAGGAGCTGTGCCGCGATTGCCAATCGCGGATGGAGCGCAATCCGCTCCGCGTGCTGGATTGCAAAGAGGATCAGCATCGGTTCGAGGGTGCGCCGTCGCTGCTGGAGCAACTGGATGAGGAGTGCCGCTCGCATTTCGACAAAGTGCTGTCCGCGCTTGATCGCATGGACATTCCGTACCATGTCAATCCGAAGCTCGTTCGCGGACTCGACTATTATACGCATACCGCGTTCGAGTTCAAAGCGGAGGGTATCGGAGCAATCGACACGATCGGCGGAGGCGGGCGCTATAACGGCCTGGTCGGCGATATCGGAGGACAGGATCAGCCGGGTGTCGGCTTCGGACTCGGGCTGGAGCGGCTGGCGCTTATACTGGAGCATCAGCAAATCGAAATTCCGGATCGTAGTGCGGTCGACGTATATGTGATCGCGCTGGGCGAGGCGGCGGAGCTGGAAGTTTCGGCGCTGCTGTTCAAGCTTCGGGAGGCGGGACTTTCCGCAGAAAGAGATTATCAGGGCCGCAAGATGAAGGCTCAGATGAAATCGGCTGACCGCTTCCGGGCTAACTATGTCGCGATTCTGGGTGACGAGGAGCTGGCGAAAGGAGAGATCGCTGTCAAACGGATGGAAGACGGCAGCCAGGAGACGATCCGATTGGATCAGTTTGTATCCGAAATGGCGGGTAAAGCCAACAATAGATAAGGGAAACGGGAGGAATTACACATGTTATTGCGTACACATCAATGCGGCCGACTGAACAAGTCCGCCATCGGTCAAGAGGTCGTGCTCAACGGCTGGGTGCAGCGCCGGAGAGATTTGGGGGGCGTGCTGTTTATCGATTTGCGTGATCGGAGCGGTATCGTGCAGGTCGTATGCAGCCCGGCGTTCTCAGGGGATGCGCTGTCGATTGCCGACAGAGCGCGGAACGAATATGTGATCGCCGTGAAGGGTACGGTTGTCGAACGTGACTCGGAGACGGTTAATGCGAATTTGGCAACCGGTGAGATTGAGGTTCGCGTGACGCAAATCGAAATTTTCAACCCGGCCAAAAATCCGCCGTTCTTCATCGAGGACGGTATTGAGATCGACGAATCGCTGCGTCTGAAATATCGCTACCTCGACCTTCGGCGTCCGGAGATGCAGCGTACGCTGATGCTTCGCTCCAAGGCGGCCAAGGTGTTTCGTGATTTCCTCGACGGCAACGGCTTTATCGAGGTCGAGACGCCGATCCTTACGAAGAGCACTCCGGAGGGCGCCCGCGATTATTTGGTGCCGAGCCGGGTGCATCCGGGCGAGTTTTTTGCGCTGCCGCAGTCGCCGCAAATTTTTAAGCAGCTGCTTATGGTAGGCGGACTTGAGCGCTACTATCAAATCGCACGCTGCTTCCGCGATGAGGATTTGCGTGCGGACCGCCAACCGGAATTTACGCAGGTCGACATCGAGACGTCGTTCCTGTCGCAGGATCAGCTGCTGTCGTTGATGGAAGAGCTTGTGGCAAAGCTGTTCAAGGAGACGCTCGGCGTCGACATCAAGACACCGTTCCAGCGTCTTCCGTATGTGGACGCGATGGGCAAATACGGCTCCGACAAGCCGGACCTTCGCTTCGGGCTGGAGCTTGTCGACGTATCGGACGTTGTGGCGGGCTCGGGCGTCAAGGTATTCGCACAGATCGTTGCCGGAGGCGGCGAGGTAAAGGCGCTCAATGCGAAGGGCTGCGCCGGCTGGAGCCGCAAGGAGCTGGACGATCTGACGCCGTTCGCCGCCCGTTATGGCGGCAAGGGTCTTGCTTACATCGTTGTGAAGGATGGCGAATGGAAAGGCCCGATCGTAAAATTCTTCACGGAGGAAGAGATCAAGGCGCTCGGCGAGCGTCTCGGCGCAGAGGAAGGCGACGTGCTGCTGTTCTCCGCCGACAAGAAGAAGGTTGTCGCTGACGTTATGGGCAATCTCAGGCTCAAGATTGGCCGTGAGCTTGGACTGATTAACGAGAAGGAATTCCGCTTCGCTTGGGTCGTCGACTTCCCGCTGCTCGGCTGGGATGAGGACGACAAGCGCTGGGTGGCGGAGCACCATCCGTTCACCAGACCGAACGAAGAGGATGTGGAGCTGTTCGGCACAGACCCGGGCCGCATTCGTGCACAGGCGTACGACCTCGTACTGAACGGCTATGAGGTAGGCGGCGGCTCCATGCGGATTTATCGCCGTGACGTTCAGGAGCTGATGTTCCAGGCGCTTGGACTCTCGAAGGAAGAGGCGTACGAGAAATTCGGCTTCCTGCTGGATGCATTCGATTACGGTACGCCGCCGCACGGCGGGATCGCCTTCGGCTTCGACCGTCTTGTGATGCTGCTGGCTGGGGCAAGTAACCTGAGGGAAACGATCGCGTTCCCGAAGACAGCAAGCGCGACCGATCTGATGGTCCATGCGCCGACGCCGGTCGAAGACAAGCAGCTTGAGCAGCTGTCCATTCGGGTGGCGCTGAAGCAGCAGGCTGCTGCGGCCAAATCATAACATTGGATTGGGGGACACCCTGATTATGCTGCATCAATTTTCACGCAATGAGCTGGCGATCGGCGTTGAAGGCCTTGAGGCGATGAAGCGCAGCACCGTTGCGGTGCTCGGAATTGGAGGGGTCGGCTCGTTCGCCGCCGAAGCGCTTGCGCGCAGCGGGATCGGCCGAATTATATTGATCGACAAGGATGTCGTCGATATTACGAATGTCAACCGGCAAATTCATGCGCTGCTGTCAACGGTCGGCCAGCCGAAGGCGGAGCTGATGAGAGACCGGATCGGTCTGATCAACCCGGAGTGCGACGCAATTGCACTCAGTATGTTTTATACCGAGGAAACGTATGAGACGCTGTTCGCCTATCCGCTCGATTATGTGCTGGACTGCTCGGACACCATTTCGTACAAAATCCATCTGATCAAGGAGTGCCTGCGTCGCGGCGTTCCGATGATCTCCAGTATGGGCGCTGCGAACAAGATGGACCCGACCAAGTTTCAGGTTGCGGATATCTCCAAGACACATATGGACCCGATCGCCAAGGTCATTCGGACCAAGCTGCGCAAGGACGGTATCAAAAAAGGCGTAAAGGTCGTCTTCTCCACAGAGCAGCCAATCACGCCGCGCGAGGATGTCACCAAGAAGATTGTACCGGAGAATGCGCCGGACCGGCGCAAGGCGAAGCAGCCGCCGTCCTCCAACGCATTCGTTCCATCGGTGGCTGGCCTGATCATGGCGAGTGTCGCCATTCGGGACCTGCTGGCGAAGAGCGGCGTATCCGCCTCAACCAAGCAGCAATAGCGTGCAACTGAAGATACAGTCTCCCTCTAGTCGAACCTGAGGGGGACTGTATTTTTTTCGCTTTTGACAAAGTGCCCAGCCTCCAGTACAATTAGCTAAAATCGAAAATTAGCTATTTTTTTGCGATTCCGGAGGTGGTTCTATGGAAATCACATCGACAGAAGCCCAGAACAACTTTGGACGATACTTGAAGCTCGTTCAGTATGAGGATATTGAAATTACGAAGAACGGGAAGCGTATCGCATTACTCACATCCGATAGAGGCTCTTCAGTGAATCAGCCCGGTGCTGTCGCGGAACGGGCAGGCGCCTATACGGCTCGTCCGAGGCTTACGCTGGAGGAATTCTTCATTCTGCAGGAAACAAGCGAGAACCGGTATGAATATTTGGACGGAGAAGTGTATGTGCTTGCTGCACCTTCGTATCATCATCAGCGAATGGTGACGGAGCTGGTAAGTGGTTTGCAACAATGGTTCAAGGGCAAGTCTTGCGTACCGCTCACCGCCCCATTTGACGTTACTCTCTACAAGGATGAGGGCATAAATATCGTTCAGCCGGACATTCTCGTCATTTGCGACAAGGAGCATATCAACGATAAGGGCAAATACAAAGGAATTCCATCGCTTGTCGTTGAAGTGTTGTCTGCCTCGACACGCAGTAAGGACATGGTGAAGAAGCTGGATCTATATGTAAACAGCGGCGTGAAAGAATATTGGATCGTCAATCCGTCCAGCAGCGAAATCTACGTGTATGCGATGCAAGACTGCGCTATTGAAGAATATTGCGTCTACCGAGCGCCGGACATTCTGAAGTCCGTCATTTTTCAAGGATTAGCATTGGAGCTTACGTCGATCTTTGAGTCAGGGTAGGATGCTTCCGACTGCTATTGCCGATTAATCATGTACGCTGAGAGTCAAGCTGTCTGTACGATTTCGGCATCCTGCGTTATGATGAGTAGAAACATCGGAACCGAGGTAGAAGCAGCTATGGGAACAACAGATCGATTATCCGACGGTCAGCACCGATTTTTAATACGCAGTGTAAGTATTATCGTCATCGGCTTGTTCGTGAATCAGCTTGTCCATACCGGGGGAAGCATCGTGCTTGCGCGGATGATCACTGATCCAGTCCGGTATGGGGAAGCAAACCTGCTGCTGAATCTCGTAACGCTCATTTATCTGTTTCTCAATATCGGTTTTAACTCCGCTCTCGTATACGGCTTCTCGGTTGATTCGGAGGAGGCGAAGCGCACAAAATTCCGGCTCGCTCTCGTCGGCAGCACGGTATATGGCATCGGCTTCGGACTTGTCCTGCTCGCGCTAGCCCCGCTGATCGCTTCCTTCTACCGCATCGAAGCGCTGCAAGGGGCGCTGTCTATCGTGGCTGTGACTACATTGTTCCATTCCGCGGTGAATATCGGAATTGCCGCGTTCTCGGGAAGCCGAAGCTTCGGGACGCAGGCTATCTTTATGGTGGTCACGACAACCTTCACTACGGCGGGAATGGCGGCAGGGGTACTGTGGCCTCTCAGGCCGGATTTTGTGCTGCCCAGCATTGCGCTCTGGATGGGAGTCGGTACGGCCGTCGCCGCGTTGGTCATCTGCTGGCGGGTTCATCGGGTGCATAAGCCGAGCTGGCGGGGACCGCTCCCTTGGAAAGATATTTCGGAGATGCTGCGTTACGGCGTGCCGATGTGGGCGGGCAACATCTTCAAGGCGTTCCAGCAGCCTTATTTGGCCATGGTGCTTGGCTCAACCTCCATCGTTGCGGTCGGTTTCCTGACGAACGCTTCGCGAATAACGGGATTCATCGGCATTGTGACGTGGGCGTTTATGATCGTAACCTTGCCTTTCGTCGCAGAAGCCGCAAGCAATCGCAAGGAGAGCGAAAGACGGGGAACGCTGTGCATCCGGTACAACAATTTCATTTTGTATCCGCTCACGCTGTTGATATGCTTGTATCCGAACGAAATTAACGGTTTCCTGTTCGGGGAAAGCTTCACGATCGGCGATTCGGCGGTTTATACGCGGCTGCTGGCGATGGGCGTTTTTTTCTCCGCATTCAGCCGACTAGGCGGCAACATATTGGCGGGTACAGGACGTACACGTGCTAATTTCTGGGCGATGATCGTATCCGGCATATTCGTCGTTGCACTCGTTCCGGTTGTGGTCGGGTACAGCTCTACCTGGGCGGTATGGATTTATATGCTCGGATGGGCGATTTCCGCCGTCTGCATGATCGGCTTCTTCTTTCTTGAGCAGTTCTCCATCGGTTGGCGAAAGGCTTACGTGGAGCCGCTGCTGCCGACGATTATGATGGGGCTGCTGATGGAGGGCGGGCGACTGCTGGACATGTTCGTGCCTGTTTTCATCGCGGCGGGACTGCTGGGTATGGTGGGATTGACGTGGTGGCTGGAGGCTCGAGCGCTGCGGCGAATTTCCGGTGGGCAAGGGGTAAAAAACGGACATCCCGGTGTCTAGGAGGCTGCTGGAATGTCCGAATTTTGTACTGTTGGGGCGAGGGGCTTTTGGGATAAAATGTGAGGTGTGACGTTTCATGTTGAAGAGGAGGAGTTAGTGGTGACAACGGTTCGTATAGGTATAATCGGCTGCGGCGGTATTGCGAACGGCAAGCATATGCCGAGTCTGGCCAAGCTTACGAATGTAAGAATGGTCGCTTTTACGGATATTGTAGCGTCCCGTGCTCATGCTGCGAACGAGAAATACGGCGGCGGCGAGGGCAAGGTTTTTGACACGTATCAGGAGCTGCTGCAGGATCCGACCATCGATGTCGTGCATGTGTGTACGCCGAACGATTCCCACGCGGAGATTTCGATCGCGGCGATGGAAGCGGGCAAACATGTCATGTGCGAGAAGCCGATGGCGAAGACGGCGGAGGCTGCGCGCCGTATGCTGGAAGCGGCTCGGCGAACCGGCAGGAAGCTGACGATCGGCTATAACAACCGGTTCCGCAGCGATAGCCAGTATTTGAAGAAGCTGTGCAGCGATGGGGAGCTCGGCGATATTTACTACGCGAAGGCGCATGCGATCCGCCGCCGTGCCGTGCCGACATGGGGCGTCTTTCTGGACGAGGAAAAGCAGGGCGGCGGTCCGCTGATCGATATTGGTACGCATGCGCTTGATTTAACGCTATGGATGATGAATAACTACAAGCCGAAGGTTGTGCTGGGGCAAAGCTTCCACAAGCTGTCCCAACGCGAGAATGCGGCGAATGCCTGGGGTCCGTGGGATCCGGCGAAGTTTACAGTGGAGGATTCCGCCTTCGGCATGATCGTGATGGAGAACGGTGCGACGATTATGCTCGAATCGAGCTGGGCGCTCAACTCGCTGGATGTCGATGAGGCGAAGTGTACGCTGTGCGGCACCGAGGGCGGAGCCGATATGAAGGAAGGCTTGCGGATTAACGGGGAGAAGCACAGCAGGCTGTTCACGAACCAGATTGAGCTGAAGAGCGGCGGAGTAGCCTTCTATGACGGCAAGCAGGAAAGCGCGCCGGACGTGGAGATGCGGATGTGGATCGACGCGGTCATTCACGATACGGAGCCGGTTGTGAAGCCGGAGGAGGCGCTGGTCGTGTCGGAGATTTTGGAGGCTATTTATGAATCGGCCCGGACGGGGCAAGCGGTATATCTTAACAAGTAAATAATTCCCTTGCGAAACGCGCATACTACACCCGAAGTTTGATTTTGAGAAAAGGGGTGTAGCATGTGCGTTTTGTATCGATGAGAACGGCGGCGGGGATGTTTATCGCGGTTACGGTGGCGATTGCAGCAGGCTGCAACGTCGGGAACAATCAGGCGGCTAATCACGGCGGTGGCATGGGGGCTCAAGGGGTACGCGGGGGACATACGGCTCACCAGCAAGGCATGCAGGGCAATAACGGACAGATGGGGCTCGGGCAAAGGGCAGACCAAGGTGCGAACGATCGGAACGCCGCATTTGGAAACGAGGGACGAACGATGGTCCGCGGCTCCGGCGGCACCGATGCTGCGGGCAACCGCGTAATTGGCAGCCAGCATGCGAATCGCGTCGATATTGCGCAGCAGGCTGCCGAGCATGTGACGGAGCTGCCCGAGGTGACGCAGGCGAACGTGCTGCTCATGGGCGGTAACGCTTATGTGGCGGCCGTAATCGGCGATCGGCGCGGCGAGATGACGGCCGAGCTGGAATCGCGGATCGCCGAGAAGGTGCGTGCTGCTCAAGCGGACATCGGCACGGTGTATGTATCGACGAACCCGGGATTTGTCCAGATGGCGGGCGATTATGTGCGCAACTTCAACGAAGGCCGCCCGGTGGACGGATTTGTGCAGCGCTTCACGGATATGGCGGAACGCTTGTTTCCGAATGCGCGATAACGGGTGGAGAATGGGCCGTCCCTGGCTGTGACTGGGGGCGGCTATTTCGTATGATCGTATGATCAGGTCAACCGCTGCTGGTTGGCCTTTTTCTGTATGGGGGCGGTTGTGGAGCCTTCTTAATCGTTCCGGATAATGAGATACACAATGAGACCTAGAATCGGGAAAATAAGTGTGCCGATCAGCACGATCAGGGCGAATTCGCGGCTCTTGCCCTTGCGCAGGCTGTCGCGGTATGCCCAGACGCTCGTGAGAATGTTCAGGAGAAAGCCGGCGACTACAAAAAAGCCAATGACGGCAATAAGTGAAATAATCGGATCCATCGTTCATTACACCTTCCTTTCCGGTATATGGGTATGCACCGTTATACGAACCCATTCGCAAAATGTTTCGAGCTCGTGACAAACGTGTGTTCGCGGTGTAAACTGGGGGGAGACATTTTGAACATTATAGCGCCAGAATTTATAAGTTTCCGCAAGGGAACGAGTAAATTCTATACCAAGAGAAACTTCCGCTAAATCGCGGTCGCTCATCTTGAATGTACTTCGATAGAAGTTTTTCTAAACGTTAAAGAATTTATAAGTTTCCGCAAGGGAACGAGTAAATTCTATACCAAGAGAAACTTCCGCTAAATCGCGGTCGCTCATCTTGAATGTACTTCGATAGAAGTTTTTC
>JBEPYM010000051.1:0-19003 GCA_041641375.1 Paenibacillus sp. | reverse complement strand
AGCTCGGGTACCCGGATGAGATGTACGAGCTGCTCAAGGAGCCGCTGCGCGTTCTAACCGTCCGCATTCCGGTACGGATGGACGACGGGAAGGTGAAGGTGTTTACAGGCTATCGCGCACAGCATAACGATGCGGTCGGGCCGACCAAAGGCGGCGTCCGCTTCCATCCGGATGTCACGGAGGATGAAGTAAAGGCGCTATCCATCTGGATGAGTCTGAAATGCGGCATTGTCGACTTGCCTTACGGCGGAGGCAAAGGCGGCATTATTTGTGATCCTCGAGAGATGTCTTTTCGCGAGCTGGAGCGCCTGAGCCGCGGCTATGTTCGAGCTGTCTCTCAAATTGTGGGACCGACGAAGGATATACCGGCGCCTGATGTCATGACGAATTCGCAAATTATGGCCTGGATGCTTGATGAATACAGCCAGATTCGTGAATTTGATGCCCCTGGATTTATCACCGGAAAGCCGATTGTGCTCGGCGGTTCGCACGGACGTGAGACGGCGACGGCCAAGGGTGTTACGATTATGATTCACGAAGCGCTGAAGAAGCGCAGTATACCGCTGCAAGAGGCTCGTGTCATCATTCAAGGCTTCGGCAACGCCGGCAGCTATCTGGCGAAATTTATGCATGAGGCGGGAGCCAAGGTCGTCGGAATCGCGGACGTATATGGCGCGCTGTACGATCCTGCCGGGCTCGATATCGAATACTTGCTGGATCGCCGCGATTCGTTCGGCACGGTGACCAAGCTGTTCAAGGATGTACTGCCGCCGAAGGAAGTGTTGGAGAAAGAATGCGACATTCTCGTGCCCGCTGCGATTGAGAATCAGATTACGAGCGAGAATGCGGCGCGTATTAAAGCATCCATCATCGTGGAAGCAGCCAACGGTCCGACAACCATCGAGGCGACCAAGCAGCTGACAGACAGGGGTGTGCTGATCGTGCCGGACGTGCTCGCAAGCGCCGGTGGCGTGGTTGTGTCGTATTTTGAATGGGTGCAAAATAATCAGGGCTATTATTGGCCGGAGGAAGAAGTGCACCGAAAGCTTGAGGAGTTGATGGTCAAAGGCTTTAACAGCGTCTATCAGCTGTCAGCAACCCGCAATGTCGATATGCGGCTTGCCGCCTATATGATCGGAGTGCGCAAGATGGCGGAAGCTTCAAGGTTCAGAGGCTGGATTTAAAGACGGGGCGAAAGCAGGAAGGAGGCGATCAGCATGTCATGGCTGTCGTTGATTACAGCCGCCGTCGCGCCGGGCCTCGCCCTGCTGGCTTATTTTTATCTCAAGGACAAATATGTGACGGAACCGATTCGGCTCGTCTCGGGCGTGTTTCTGTTCGGCATGCTGATCGTGTTCCCCATTATGATTATTCAACGGGGACTTGTGCTCGCATTCGGCGAGCACGAGTGGCTGTATTCGTTTGTCATATCGGCCGGTGTTGAGGAATGGTTCAAGTGGCTGATCGTATATGTGTTCGTTTTTTCCAGTCCGGATTTTGACGAGCCTTATGACGGCATCGTATACGCTGTCGCTGCATCGATTGGATTTGCCACGGTGGAAAATTTGCTTTATGTGCTGCTTCATCCGGTCGATATCTCCATTTTGCTCATACGAGCTTTGCTTCCTGTTTCTGCGCATGCTTTGTTCGGCGTCGTCATGGGGTATTTTCTGGGCAAAGCCAAATTCGAGCCGTCCCGAAGACGGTTCTACATCGCGTGCTCCATCTCGGTACCGATCTTGTGGCACGGCGTTTTCGACTTGACCCTTCTGTCGGGCTCAGACTGGGTATGGCGCATTATGGTTCTGATGGCAGCGCTGTGGGGATATGGAATCTGGAAGATGAACCGGGCGCTTGCGCGTTCGCCGTTCCGCAGTGTGAAGCGGGAAGAGGAGATTAACATTTAGAAAATCCGTCTATACTAGAGCTTACACAAGCATCATAGACGGAGGAATATGACATGCTCGCCAAAACTAGATTGAAAGTTACCATTCGCTGCAACCGCTGTGGAGAGCGTTTCATACTTCGGGGCAGGAAAGAAAAGGGCCGGGTCGAAACCGGATTCAAGCAATGCATTTGCAACAACGAATCGGATTTTGACATTGAAGAAAACGACTATTGAGCCTGTATAATCCTTCACAGCCGGTAACAAACTATGGATAACTTACCGGATTGGAAGGAGAGCAACAGGCATGTATAGAAGGCTAAGCGCCATATTGTTTCCAGTTGTCGCCTTGGTACTGCTGGGGACGGCATTCTGGGGATATCAGGAGCATCAGGACAAAAACCAGGTGCTGATCAAAGCGGAAAATCAATATCAACGCGCATTCCATGATTTGACGTATCATATGGACCAACTGAACACTCAGCTTGCGAGCGCAATTGCAGTTGCTACCAACGGAGCCGATTGGCATCGAAAATGTTTGCTGAATGTATGGAGGCTCACCAGCGAAGCCCAGAACGAAGTGAATCAGCTGCCGCTCACGATGCTTCCCTTCAGCAATACGGAGAAATTTCTTGCACAAGTGTCCCAGTATGCCTACCGCACCGCTATCCGCAACCTTGATCAAAGTCCGTTGAACGAAGAAGAGTCGGCGACGCTTGTGGCGTTGTTCGAACGCTCCAAAGAAGTAACAGCGCAGCTGCGTGACATTCAGCAGCAGGTGCTCGTCCAGAATTTGCGCTGGATGGACGTGGAGATGCAGCTTGCCCAACTGGATGAACCGGGTGACAATAAAATATTGACCACATTCCTGAATGTGGATAAGCATATGAACGGCTACGAAGAAATGAATTGGGGCCCAACGATGTCGGCGCTGTTCGACCGCAAAGAAGCGTCTGCCAATCTCGGTCCGGATGCCTCTCCGGAGGATGCAAGGCGTGAAGCAGCCCGGTTTCTCGGATTTGAGGCAGCGAATATGCAGGTGGTGGAGAACGGGGTAGGTACGGAGCTCAATACGTACACGGTCAGCTTCCCAACTTCTTCAGGACGTGCTGTCTCCATGGACTTGTCCAAGAAAGGCGCAAAGCTGCTGCTTTTCTCGCATGCCAAGGAAATCGGTCAGCCAACCCTTGACGTTAATCAGGCTGCGGAGATCGGCGCGAGGTTTCTGGAAAGCAAGGGTTACGGTTCGCTGGAACCGGTTATCTATGACGATTACCAGAATGTTGCGGCGATCACTTATGTTGCAGTTCAGGATGGCGTGTTGATTATGCCGCAGAAGGTGGTTGTCAAGGTTGCCCTGGATGATGGGGAAATTACAGGACTGCAGGCAAGAGATTTCGAATATGAGAAGAAACAGCGCACGATCCCGGAGCCGAAGGTAACGGCGGATGATGCGCGGGCTACCTTGAACGAAAGCTTCAACGTGACCGAAGAATCACTGGTGCTAATGAAGAACGATTTGCGTGAAGAAGTGCTGGCCCATCAGTTTACGGGTCAGATGATGGGTGCCGAATATCGGATCTATATTAACGCCGATAACGGCATGCAGGAAGCGATGGAGAAGATCCGCAACATAGAAGCCAGGATTGAAGCGGAAGGGTAACGGTTAATTCTGAACAAAATAGGTAGGACTAAAGGCGGATTCGATAAGAATCCGTCTTTTTGCGCATGAAATGCCAACTTTTTGTGTAACAAATAAAAAATGTGTAGGATTTAACCTTTCCCAATGTAAAAACGGCGTGGTATAATCGGAATCGATACATGGGCTACATATGGACGGGGTGATCCGGAGATGCTTCCTAAAATCAACAATACTTTGATTCTCCAAGTCGCCTCGTATGACGAGGCTGAGGCGAAACAGGAATATAAGTCCAGAATTGCCGATATGGACGATCAGCATTTATTTATTGAGGTGCCGATTCACGAGCAGTCGGGCCGCTTGAAGCGATTGGTTCAAGGCGATCAGCTGTCGGCCTATTATGTGTTTGACGGGGGAGTCAAGCACTACTTTCACAGCGAAGTGCTTGGGACGAAGGAAGATGTGATCCGGCTCTATATCATTCGCAAGCCTGATCCGGAATCGATTACGCGTGTCCAGCGCCGCAACTTCTTGCGGGTGCCTGCCAATCTCGAGGTAGCTGCGAAGCTGAAGGATCATCTTCAATTCATCGGCATGACCGACGATGTGGGCGGCGGCGGCATCTCAATCATTTGCGACGGTCACGTGCCAATTCAGCAAGGAGACAAGCTCGACTGCTGGCTGCTGATCCCTTACCGCAACGGATCGATCGATCATTCCCATTTTATGGCGGAGGTTGTGCGGATTAAGATGCTTGAGACAGGCAAGCAGCTTGCAATGTGTCGTTATGCGGAAATTTCAGAGCCGGAGCAGCAAAGGATTATCCGATTCTGTTTTGAGCGACAGCTGGACTTCCGCAAAAAGTAACAATTTCTGAATAAGCTGGAGCACCCCGGTGGCAAGCTATCCAACGGGGTGATTTTTATGCTGCGCGGAGAAGAGGATATGGATTACGAGGACAAGTTTGCCTTATTTTCCGATGCAGCGGTGAAGTGGCTGCTTCGCGCGATCGGCGCCGCACTGGTTGCGCTCATTCTCGTTCAGGCCGTACACGCCGCTCTTCCCTGATTTTGCCTTCGGCGAGCGGGCTGTGGTATAATGACTAGCAATATAAGCTTTGAAGGGAACGTTGAGAGCTTGCTTACACAGAACCAGCAGCGAATGAATGTTGCGATCGACGGACCGGCTGGAGCCGGCAAAAGCACGGTTTCGCGGCATGTCGCGAACGCGCTCGGATACATATATGTCGACACGGGCGCCATGTACCGCTCGATCACGTGGAAGATGCTGCGGCTTGGCATTCCCGTCAGCGAGCAGGACGCGGTCGTACGAATGACACAGGAAACCGACATTCGGCTGCTGCCCCACCCAGACGGACAACAGGTATTTGTCGACGGAGTTGAGGTTACGCGCGACATTCGCTCCGCCGAGGTCACGTCCACCGTCTCAGAGGTGTCCAAGATTCCAGGTGTGCGCGCCTATTTGGTTGAACGGCAGAAGCGCCTTGCCGATGATAAGGGAGTCGTGATGGACGGGCGGGACATCGGGACGAATGTATTGCCTGATGCGGAAGTGAAGATTTATATGACGGCGGGCGTCGGCATTCGCGCAGCACGCAGGTATAAGGAGCTTCAGTCCAGCGGACGGCCTGCCGTATCGATTGACAATCTCGCGATGGAAATCGAGGAGCGCGACCGGATGGATCGGGAGCGCGATGTATCGCCGCTCACGCAAGCGGAAGACGCGGTTTATCTCGATACTACCGATATGACGATTGATGAAGTAGTTCAGTCGATATTGACTGTCTGCCGCGAGAAATCAGGCGGGAGGAATCCTTGATGCTGGCTTATCGTTTATCACGCGGCTTTCTGCGTATGCTGTTTCGGGTGCTGTACCGTCTGGAGGCGGAGGGCCTGCACCATATTCCAGCCTCCGGTCCAGTCGTGCTTTGCTCGAATCACAACAGCAACTGGGACCCGCCATTAGTCGGAACCCCTGTGGAGCGCCAGGTGCACTTTATGGCGAAGGAAGAGCTGTTTCGTTTCAAGCCTCTCGGGAAGCTGCTGCTCTCGTACGGCGCTTTCCCTGTCAAGCGAGGCGGAGTGAGCAAGGAATCCATCAAGCTTGCGATTCAGATGCTTCGGGACGGCAAGCTGCTATGTATTTTCCCTGAGGGAACCCGAGGCGGCGGCATGGGCAAGAAGGGTGCGGCTTCCATCGCCTTCCGAGGCGGGGCGACCGTCGTGCCGGCCGCGATCATCGGGTCGTATCGGCCGTTCACGAAGATGAAGATCGTGTATGGGGAACCGGTTGATTTGACACAGTACGGCGGTGACACGTCGGAAGGGCTAGAACTCGCTACCGAAGCAATCATGGCGAAAATCCGCGCGATTGCAGCTAAGCATGGCTAACGTTTTTTTGGTGGTGTTGATTTGATTCCTCAGTATGGAAATGTTATTTTGGAATTATACTACGTATAGATGGTTATCGTTAGACAAGTTGTTATGAACCCGGCATACACATGATGGTGCAGGGATCACAATACATTCATAGCTACCATGCCGCGATTCCAGGGAGTAACAGGGATTGGGCGAACGTTGAGGAGGGTTATCCATGTCTGAAGAAATCAAGATGGAAGAGCAAGTCGTTGTCGAGCCGGTTGATCAAGCGGGTGAGATGGCGAATGTCTCCACAGTTAAGAAAGGCGATATCGTGAAGGGTACGGTCGTCAAGGTGGAGGATAATCAAGCATTTGTAGATATCGGTTATAAATACGACGGCGTTGTGCCGCTCCGCGAGCTGTCCGCCGTAAATCTTGACAACGCATCGCAGATCGTGGAGAAGGGCCAAGAGCTTACACTCAAGGTTGTCAGCATTAACGACGGCAAAGAAAGCCTTGTGCTTTCCAAACGCGCAGTTGAGGCTGAATCCGCTTGGGAGAAGCTTCAGGGTCAGCTTGACAGCAAGGAAGTGCTCGAAGCGAAGGTCGCTGATGTGGTGAAGGGCGGACTGGTCGTTGATGTGGGAGTTCGCGGCTTTGTGCCTGCTTCCATGGTGGAGCGCCACTTTGTTGAGGATTTCAGCGATTACAAGGGACGCGTACTTCGCCTCATCGTGAAGGAGCTGGACAAGGTCAACAACAAGCTGATTTTGTCCCAGAAGGATGTTCTGGAGCTTGAGCACAATGAACAGAAGAAGCGTGTAATTTCCGAGCTTAAGCCGGACCAGGTGATTGAAGGAACGGTACAGCGATTGACTCCGTTCGGGGCATTCGTTGATATCGGCGGCATCGACGGGCTGGTGCACGTGTCGGAGATGGCATGGCATCATGTCGACAAGCCATCGGATGTCGTGAAGGAAGGCGACAAGGTATCGGTGCGTATACTGAAGCTTGATCCGGAGAACGAACGGATTTCGCTCAGCATGAAAGCCGCTCAGCCGGGACCTTGGGATCGCGTCAATTCCGAATTTGCCATCGGCGGTATTGTCGAAGGAACCGTGAAGCGTCTAGTCTCATTCGGCGCATTTGTTGAGATCGCCCCGGGCGTGGAAGGCCTTGTCCATATTTCCCAGATCGCTCACCGACATGTAGGGACTCCGCATGAGGTGCTTAAGGAAGGCGATACCGTCAAGGTCAAAATTCTTGATATTAACAAGGATGAGAAGCGGGTTTCGCTCAGCATCAAGGAAACGGAAGATGCGCCTGCCCAGGCACCAAGACCGGATCGTCCGAAGCGCGAGCCGAAGCAGCCGGAGACGCCTGAAGTACAGAGCCTCTCGATGACGCTCGGCGAACGCTTTGGCGATAAGCTCAGCAAATTTAAATAAGAACGGTATGAATGGAAAAAGGGCGTATCTGATACGCCCTTATTTTCGTGCGCAGGAACAGGAGAGAACCCGATGCGGATGTCGAGAAAGATGGATCACGTCGAATTTGCGCTGAAGCTGCCGGCTGGCGGCACCAGTGGCTTTGAAGATATTAAGCTTGTTCATAATTGTCTGCCCGGCGTTAATGTCGAACACATATCTCTGCTAACGGTACTAGGTGAAATAGAGCTTGCCTCTCCCTTCTTTATCAATGCGATGACGGGCGGTTCGAGCGAGACAGAGGAAATTAATCGTGAGCTTGCTATTGCTGCAGCGGAGACTGGGATTGCGATGGCGGTAGGCTCTCAGATGTCGGCGATGAAAGATCCCGAGGTCGCCGGAAGCTACCGAACGGTTCGCATTCATAACCCAAAGGGACGTATTTTTGCCAATCTGGGCAGCGAGGCATCCGTGGAACAGGCGAAGCGTGCCGTAGATATGCTGGAAGCCGATATGCTGCAAATTCACCTCAATGTGATGCAGGAGCTCATTATGCCGGAGGGTGACCGTGAATTTACGGGAATGCTGAAGCGAATCGAAGCGGTCGTTCGCAGCGTTGACGTCCCGGTCATGGTCAAGGAGGTCGGCTTCGGCATCTTGCGTGAGGGTGCTGCGAAGCTTCGCGAGGTTGGCGTGCAAATCGTCGATTGCGGCGGAGCGGGAGGAACGAACTTTGCGGCCATTGAGAATGCGCGCCGGCCGGAGCCGATGGAATGGCTCAATGATTGGGGGCACTCCACCGCAATTGCGCTGCTGGAGACGCTGCACATCTATCCGCGCGAAGGTCAAGTATCGGCGACCGGCGGAATTGCAGGAGCGCTTGATATTTGCAAAGCGTTGACGCTTGGAGCTTCAGCCGTAGGCATGGCGGGGACGCTGCTCAAGGTGCAGCGCAGCCAAGGTACGGATGCACTCATTCGCGAGATCAGACGCCTCCAATCGGAGCTGAAGCTGCTCTGCACTGCACTCGGCGTACGCGGTGTCCGCGAGCTGAGGCATGTACCGGCCGTGATCTCGGGATCGACGCTCGCGTGGTGCGAGCAGCGGAATATCGATACTTTCGCTGTTGCGAATCGAACCGGAGTGTCCTACGATTAATTTTCGCCAACTTTACAAACAATAGGAGTACTTTGTACGGGTCAGGTGATGCTGTTGAATCCCGGATACATGTCCATCGTTCTCCTGTTCATCGCCTTCATCCTGGTTTGCAGCGGATGGAAAGAAGTATTCCTTAAGGACGTAACCGATGGGGGGATACTTCTTTTTTTTGCCGCTTGGCTGGCAGGTGCTTCTGTGTCGATCCCGCTCGGTGTCCTTCGCGGCGGCACAGTGAGCCTGATTGTGCTTCCCATCGCGTTCGTCATTCTTGCATCGATTCGTAGGATGTCCCGCCAAAATGCGGTTCATTTGATCACGTATGCTGTTTTTCTGGGAGCAACAGAAGCGCTGATCATTTCCTTGCGTGCTGCAGACCCGATGATTGTTGCAGCCAACCCGTTCCTGCAGCCGGATGCTGCCGCAATCTTGCTTGTGCTCGTGTTTACTCGTCATCCGCTGCATCAGGCGGCAGCTGCTTCCTTGGCGTTGTTCACGCAGGATCTCGCGTCCTGCTGGTCAGTGATCAAGCTGGGTATACCCTATGAACTCGCGGGAGCCGGCTTTCAGGATAGGTGGTGGCTGCAGCTGTTTGCGATCCGTCTGACGAGCTCGACTGTTGAATGGCTATGGAGGCTGTCCAGACGCGCCTTCATCTCCATACTAAACAAGGAAAGAGGCGATCGATCGGATGTTTGATGAAAGATATACGATCTCCATCGTTATTGGCGTAACGGTCGGGATGATCTGCCGTCTGTTTATGCTTCGTACGGATTACAGACAGTACCCGACATACCCGCATGGGAAGATCATCCATCTTTCACTGGGCTTCATCGCTTCCGGACTCGGTGCGGTCGCGATTCCTTCCTTGTTCGAACGGGACTATACAGCCGTTACCTTCCTGGCGCTCGCTGCCCAGCAGTTTCGGGAGGTTCGGAATATGGAGCGTGAGACGCTCACAAAGCTTGACAGCATGGAGCTTGTGCCTAGAGGAGCCACCTATATCGAAGGAATTGCTATGGTTTTTGAAGGCCGCAACTATCTGGCGATCTTTACGGCGTTCGTATCCTCGCTCTTTACCGTCTTGTTCGCCTGGTATTGGGGCATTGCAGCAGGCGCGGTTGCGCTTTTGATCGCCAACTATTTCAAATCCGGCAAATCCATCGAGCATGTCGCGGAAGTAGAATCCGCTCCGATCCGTTTTGAAGGCCCGAACGTGTTCGTCGGGGACATTCATATTATGAATGTGGGATTGGAAGAGAGCCGCAAATTGATTGAAGAGAAAGCAGTTGGGCTTATCGTGAAGCCGAGAAATATCAATGCTCAAGCAACGTTATCCAACCTCGGTCAGCGCCAGGCGCTGCTTTATGATCTAAGCACCATCCTCGGCGTAGTGCGGGATACCGGAGAGCCCTCGCTTATTCCACTGACCAAGCTGGACCTGCGCGACGGGCGGCTCGGGGTATTTCTCATACCGAGAAGAACCGACCCGGATTACGCGCGGACGGTGGCAAGGCGTGTCCCGGTGCTGGAGGGTGCGGTGCGAATGCCTTCCGAAGCATAAACGTGGATAAAGGGGTGAGCGAAAGTGGCGACGATTCAATGTATGGTCACCTGGCACAAGGAGAAGGCTGGCGGGGAATTTCCCATCATTTTTGTCGAGAGTGAGGAAGAACTGCAAACGATCAGCAAGAGGCTGGAAAAAATGCTCGATTCCACCGCCCATGAGCTGTTGGAAGGTATGGTGCTGATCGTGGATCACAAGAGGAATGATTAGCCAATTGCCTGCAAATTTGTTATGATGGAGCTTGTGCAACTTCAATTTTGACCAGCAGAGCCTTAGAGGAGTGAACCTATGGCAAGACCCGTAGTGGCCATCGTTGGCCGTCCAAACGTAGGAAAGTCGACCATATTCAATCGTATTATTGGGGACCGGTTGTCCATTGTGGAGGACAAGCCGGGAGTAACAAGAGACCGCATTTACGGCAGCGGGGAATGGAACGGCAAATCGTTCAATATTATAGATACTGGCGGAATCGAGATCGAGGGCGAGGATGAGATCCTTCGGCAGGTAAGGGTCCAGGCGGAGCTTGCCATACAGGAGTCCGATACGATCGTGTTCATGGTGGATGGCAAAGCGGGTGTCACCTCGTCCGATCAGGAGGTTGCCGAGCTGCTGTACCGTTCCAAGAAGCCGGTCGTACTCGCGGTCAATAAGGTGGACAACCTACAGCGGCAGGACGACATCTATGAATTTTATTCGCTCGGTTTCGGCGACCCGGTAGGTATTTCCGGTGCGCATGGGGTAGGCATCGGCGATTTGCTCGATCGCGTTACGGAGACGTTCGTTGAGGATAACGGGGAAGAATACGATGAGGACGTCGTTCGGGTGTCGCTTATCGGCCGTCCGAATGTCGGCAAGTCTTCGCTTGTGAATGCGATTCTCGGCGAGGAACGAGTCATTGTGAGTGATATCGCGGGAACGACACGCGATGCGGTCGATACTCCGTTCGAGCGGGACGGTCAGCGGTACGTGCTGATCGACACGGCGGGGATGCGCAAGCGGGGCAAGGTGTACGAATCGACCGAGAAGTACAGCGTGATGCGGGCCATGAAGGCGATTGAGCGGTCCGATGTCGTGCTTGTTGTGCTCAATGCGGAGGAAGGCATCATCGAACAGGACAAGCACATCGCCGGCTTCGCACATGAAGCGGGCAAAGCGGCGATTTTTGTCATCAACAAGTGGGATGCGCTGGAGAAGGATGACAAGACGCTGCAGCAATTCAGCCAAAAAATCCGCGACCACTTTCTGTTTATGACGTATGCGCCGATTCTGTTTGTATCCGCGAAGACAAAGCAGCGCCTGCATAAGCTGCTTCCGCTGATTACGTATGTTGCCGAGCAGCATAGCAAGCGCGTTCAGACGCATATTCTGAACGACATCGTCGCCGATGCGGTTGCGATCAATCCTCCGCCATCGGACAAAGGCCGTAGGCTGCGAATCAACTATGCGACACAGGTATCGGTTAAACCGCCGACCATCGTGTTTTTTGTCAATGATCCGGAGCTTAGCCATTTCTCGTACGAGCGCTATCTGGAGAACAAGATTCGTGCTGCTTTTGACTTTGAAGGTACGCCCGTCCGACTGTTCGTACGCAAAAAATCGGATGACGAATAAGGGGAGAGTCTCTTGACGTGGTTGTTCGCTGTAGCTGCGATCGCAGCCGGATACGCAATTGGATCCATCAATTTCAGTTATTTGTACGGCAAATGGTTTCGCGGGATTGACATCCGCAATCATGGCAGCGGGAACGCCGGGGCAACGAATACGCTCCGGGTTCTCGGCAAAGGCCCCGCAATCGGCGTATTGGCGCTTGATGTGGCCAAAGGAGTTGCCGCCGTCTGGATCGGGCGGTGGATCGCCGTCGATTCGGCCGAGGTGCTGCTGATTTCGATTCTGGCCGGGCTTGCGGCAATTATCGGACATAATTGGCCTGTCTTCTTTTCCTTCAAGGGAGGCAAGGGCATTGCCACGACGATCGGCGTCGTCGCAACGCTTTGTTTTCTTCCTGCTCTGTATGCAGGACTGATTGGTATTGCTTCGATAGTCATAACGCGTTACGTGTCGCTCGGCTCCATTCTGTTTACCGTCCTGCTTCCTTTTTCCTTACTCTTGACGGGCCGAGAGTATGAACTGATTGTGGCAAGCGCTCTGATTGCCGTATTCGCAGTCGTCAGGCATCGCAGCAACATCCGCAAGCTGCTTCGGGGTCAAGAAAACAAGCTTGGCTCGCGGTCGCCGTCAACTGGCGGAAAGTCAACGTAAGAGGGGGTATCCCAGGTGCAGCAGACGAAACGCATCGCTGTCCTTGTAGCCGGAAGCTGGGGAACGGCGCTGGCAGCTGTATTGGCCGACAATGGCCATGAGGTGCGGTTGTGGTCGCGGAGTTCGGAGCAAGCCCATGAGATCGAGAGCACCCGGATGAACGGAAAATATTTGCCCGGCGTCCTGCTGCCGGAAGGCATACAGGCCACCAGCTCGATGGAGGAAGCGCTCAAGGGGGCAGATGCTGTCCTGTATGCAGCCACCTCCAAGTCGATGCGCGATGTCGCCTCGCAAGCGGCGCAGCATGTGCCTGCGGAAGCGGTCGTGATCCATGCGACCAAAGGCTTTGAGGCGGAGACGCTGCTGACGATGTCGGCCGTATTGGATGAAGAGCTGCCGCAGATCGGCAAAGATCGAATCGTGGTTCTATCCGGGCCGAGTCACGCCGAAGAGGTTGCACTGCGCAAACCGACGACGGTTGTGGTCGCTTCGGTAGAAGCAAGGGCGCGCGAGCTGGCGCAGGATCTGTTAATCAACTCGTATTTTCGCGTGTACACAAATCCCGATGTCATCGGTGTGGAGCTGGGCGGTGCGCTGAAGAACATTATCGCGCTTGGCGCTGGCCTTACCGACGGGCTGGGCTTCGGCGATAACGCCAAGGCGGCACTCCTGACGCGAGGGCTGGCCGAAATATCGCGGCTAGGCACCGCACTCGGTGCGAATCCGTTAACGTTCGCCGGACTCGCAGGGATCGGGGATCTTGTCGTGACCGGCACAAGCAAGCATAGCCGCAACTGGCGTGCCGGCTATCAGCTTGCGTCCGGACAATCGGCCGCCGAGGTGGAAAGCGCCATGGGGATGGTTGTGGAGGGCATCCGTACGACTAAGGCTGCTTATGAACTATCCAAGCTGCACGGCATCGAGATGCCGATCACGGCAGAGCTGTACCGGGTACTGTTTGAAGGAAAGGCGCCTCGCGCAGCCGCTCTCGATTTAATGGGTCGCGGTCGCACTCACGAGCTGGAGGAAATTGCGACTGCCGCCGGACAGCAGTCGGGCCTTCGCCCGGATTTGTAGCCGGGCATTGTCGTGCCTGCACCAATCGGCTTGCCTTCTCATAAACTGTCTTAGAATAATCGGAGCAGAAGCCAGGTTCACTGGCGAACCCGGCTGTTTCGAGACGGTGAAGGAGGTAAGAGAAACCGATGTCCAAAAACACGCCGAAGGACGTACTGAACGTCGTCAAGAAGAAAACAGGCAAGAATGTAACCGAGCGCGATATCAAGAAGCTTGCGAATACAGTGAAACCTTCCACCATGCAAAGCGATGCCGAGCTGCGCAAGCTGATCAAGCAGGTTTCCAATATGGTTGGCGTTCCTGTCCCGGAGTCGACGGTGAACGAAATTATCTCCGCGGTGAAACGATCGGGCGGGGCCGGTAATCTGGAATCCGTTATGAAAATGATGCTGAACAAATAAAGCGATGCCCTGTAAGCCCTTCGGTTGGAATGGAAACCATTCCGCCGAAGGGCTTTATCGGTTAATAGGATTCGAAATTTATGCGCAAAATTGGTATAATGTCAGAAGCCGATTTTGTTTGATAGGCAATTTGATATGGATTGGGCGGGTTGATCGATGAGCTCGATGGACAAGATGTGGGCTTCATTCGTTGCGATGGGGTTTATGCTGGCGGCGGTGCTGCTCGTTACGTTTGCCAGAACGAAGACGACGGGTGTCGTACGTTTTCTAATATCGTTACTTGCTTTTCTGCTGCTTATACCCGCGCTTGTTTACGGGCTGTTGTCGATGTTCTGAGTTTGGACGATGCGCCGTGTAAAGGAGGGTACGCACTGATGTTGACGATCCGAGGGAGAACACACG
This sequence comes from Paenibacillus sp., assembly GCA_041641375.1. Taxonomy (GTDB): domain Bacteria; phylum Bacillota; class Bacilli; order Paenibacillales; family YIM-B00363; genus Paenibacillus_AK. The sequence continues at coordinate 4,811 of JBEPYM010000051.1, read as the reverse complement.
TCAAGCAAGTGGAAGCGGAAATAGGGACCACGATCCTGGATGCGGCCTTGAAGCATGGGGTCGACTTTGGCTTCTCCTGTGTACGAGGAACTTGTGCGAGATGCCGCTGTCTTGTTACGGAAGGAAATGAACGGCTTGGAGAGCCGACGGACGCCGAGCTGGATCGATTGGAGCCGGACGAGCTGGAGCAGGGCTTCCGGCTTGGATGCCAGGCGGTTGTTCGGGAGCATGGAACGATTACGGCAGTGAATAAGCCGTATTTTTAGCTGGAATGGAGACGAGCTTCATGTGGAAGGAACAGTTGAATGTCGCGTTGCAAATCATAGCCGAACGTTTCGACGAAGCGGAAGGTGGATGGCTTGTCGGAGGCAGCTGCGGGTTGTATTTACAGGGTGTGCCGATCGGAGGAGTGCCGCGCGATTTGGATTTGTACTGCGACCGTGATGCAGCGCCACTCCTTCATGAACGGCTGTCTCCGTATTCCACGGATCAGCAGGTGGAAGATCAGAGCGGATTGTACCGATCGATTCTGAGTCATTATGCCGTCTCTGATGTTCGGGTGGAGCTGGTAGGCGCATTCGAGGTCATTACCAAGTCGGCTCATTACCGGGTCGATGTGGAGCGGCTGGCTGCCAGGGCAAGCATCATGAAAATCGGAAGCCATTCCATTCGGCTGATGCCGCTTGAGCATGAGCTGGTGTTCAATGTATTGCGAGATCGCCCTGACCGTTATGAGCCGATTGCGGAACGGCTACGGCAAACAGGCGGTTCGAAACCATGGCTCGAGGAGATCATTAGCAGCAGCCGGATGGAATCGTCGATTGCAAATTTGCTGCTGCACTTGGTCAGCCCGGAGGGGCGAGAGCCTCGTATGGGGGTTCTCTCATGAACGGGAAACGACAAGGATCGGAGGCGAAGGTCACCTTCCTCCCTGATCAGAAAGATGTTCACGTTCGTGCCGGTACTAGCCTGCTGGATGCGGCGAGACGGGCGGGCGTTCACATTCGGACCCGCTGCGGCGGAAAAGCAGGCTGTCTCATGTGCAAGGTTGCAATTGAAGCTGGTCTGGAAGGCGTTTCGAAGGCAGGGCCGGCGGAGCTGCAGAAGCTGGGGGAAGACGCCGGCAATGTGAGGCTGTCCTGCCAGGCGCTCGTTACGGGCGCTGTGCCTATTGTTGCGGCAGTGCCGGAGGATCCGCTCCGGGCGGCCGTCCGTAAACAGCTGGAACAGCAAAAGGAGGATGACTCGTTATGGTAGCGTACCGCCGGACTATGCTACTCGTGGCTTTGGCCGCCATCGGCATACTCTTGCTTGCAGGCTGCGGAGGCAGACAGCATGGGAGCGGCACCTCGGGGCATGCCCAGCTGCAGCCCGCGGCTGTGAAGGAATCCATAGTACTCGTCCGTTATGGCGTTGAAGAATATCGAAAGCTTACAGGTGTGTTCCCGATTCGCAACAGTACGGAGCAAACTCCGATCTACGAAAAATATGTGATTGATCTTCGCAAGCTGAAGGATCGAGGGCTCATCTCGCAGTTTCCGATCTTTGCCTTTGAGAACGGCGGAACCTATCAGTATGTGCTCGTAAATCCGGACGGTGCTTACGAGATCAAGCTGATGGACGTGGCGGCTTTTCAACGCGCGAATGCAGTGGAGCGGGCCGTAGCGGAGTATGCCGCTGCGAACCGAGGCGCTCTGCCTAGAGGCGACTCCGCGGGGCAAGGCATGTTTCGCATCGATTTCGCCAAGCTGAAGGGCAAACTTGAGCCTCAAACCCGGAGTCCTTACAGCGGAACGTATTTGCCTTATGTGATGAACGATCGAGGTCAGGTCGCCATCGATTATGCGATCGACATCGCGGCCCGGCTACAGAAAGCCGGAATGCCTCCGAAGGCAGGCGAGCTCGACCTGCGGGAGCTCTTGGTTGCGGATTTCCCTTTTGTCCCTGTACGTTCGTTTCCTTATCGCCTTGTGGGCAATGAGCCCCAGCCTGTGAACCCTTGATCAAGAACCTGTCAGCCGGATGATCGGCGGTCTGCGACTTCTATCGCCGCCCTTCATCCGGTTTTTTTGTTTTCCGCATATCTGCGTTTCCCGGCTCATATATCATATCGGAGTCGATAATTCGCACGTACTTGCCAGACCGCACCTGCAGGCGCCGGGCATGGATGTCGGAGATCGGTCGGATGAAAAAGGTTGTCATAAAGCTTACCGCCGCTCATATATTGTTACTAGTCCAAATGATTGTACGAGTTACGTCGCTTACGCGAGCCATCAACCCTTTCGGCTTGGGGAAGGTAGTACGGCGACTGGCGGCAACATTACACTACCTTTTGGGAGGGAATCTCATTGGAAAAAGTGGATATTTTCAAGGACATCGCAGAGCGAACCGGCGGAGATATTTACCTGGGGGTCGTTGGTGCGGTCCGTACCGGCAAGTCTACCTTCATTAAACGGTTTATGGAAACATTGATTTTGCCGAACATCGACAGTGAGGCGGAGCGCGCACGAGCCATCGATGAGCTGCCGCAAAGCGCGGCGGGACGCACGATCATGACGACAGAGCCGAAGTTTGTGCCGAATCATGCGGTACAGCTGCGTGTAGCCGAAGGGCTGAACGTGAACGTGCGTATGGTCGATTGCGTCGGCTATGCGGTGACAGGTGCGAAGGGCTACGAGGATGAGAACGGTCCGCGCATGATTACAACACCTTGGTTCGAGGAGCCAATTCCGTTCCAGGAAGCGGCGGAAATCGGAACGCGCAAGGTGATTCAGGAGCATTCGACGCTCGGCGTTGTTGTGACGACGGACGGATCGATTGCGGAAATTCCACGCGAAGCCTACATAGAAGCTGAAGAGCGTGTGATCGAGGAGCTGAAGGAGGTCGGCAAGCCGTTTATCCTGATCGTGAACTCGACACGCCCGAATGCACCGGAAACGCAGGAGCTGCGCGAGAAGCTGGCGGAAAAATACGATATTCCTGTGCTTGCCATGAGTGTAGCGACGATGGGTGAGCAAGAGGTTGCCGGTGTGCTTCGCGAGGTGCTGTATGAGTTCCCGGTACATGAGGTCAATGTCAATCTTCCGAGCTGGGTCATGGTGCTTGACGACAAGCATTGGCTGCGCTCGAGCTTTGAAAGCTCAGTGCGAGACACCGTGAAGGACATTCGCAGACTTCGCGATGTCGATCGAGTTGTCAGCAATTTCACAACGTATGAATTTATCGACCGCGCAGGTCTAGCGGATATGAATATGGGTCAAGGGATTGCCGAAATTGACCTGTTCGCACCCGATGAGCTGTACGACCGCATTTTGATGGAGGTTGTCGGCGTTGAGATTCGCGGCAAGGATCACCTGCTCCAGCTGATGCAGGAATTTACGCATGCGAAGCGTGAATACGACCAGGTTGCGGATGCGCTTGAGATGGTCAAGACGACTGGATACGGCATCGCTGCTCCGTCGCTGGCTGAGATGGCGCTTGATGAGCCTGAGCTGATTCGCCAGGGCTCCCGTTTCGGCGTCAGATTGAAGGCGACTGCTCCGTCCATCCATATGATCCGGGTAGACGTAGAGTCCGAGTTCGCCCCGATTATCGGGACGGAGAAGCAGTCCGAGGAGCTCGTTCGCTACCTGATGCAAGATTTTGAGGATAACCCGACGAAAATTTGGGAGTCCGATATTTTTGGCAGATCGCTGCACTCGATCGTCCGCGAAGGGATTCAGGGCAAGCTTGCCACGATGCCGGACAACGCCCGCTACAAGCTGCAGGAAACGCTTGGACGCATCATTAACGAAGGCTCCGGCGGACTGATCGCCATTATTCTCTAGCCTGCAAAACGGAAGCCGCTGCCCTTCTCAGGGCGGCGGTTTTTGCGTTCGAATGCGGGCAGTCTGGAAAGCTACTTGAAAAACTTTATAGGTTGTAATAATATATTCGTGTCGCACAATTCCTTAAAGGTAGCCGGTTTTCGCTGGATTGATGTATATTTTCTGAGCAATCGGTGAAGACAGTATTAATAAGGACAGCGTCATCCCATCTCTCTTGGGGGGAGGTGAAAGGCATGAATAAGACAGATTTGATTAACAAGGTAGCGGAGACTACCGAGCTTTCCAAGAAGGACATCACGAAGGTTGTTGATTCCGTATTCGATGCGATCTCCGAGGCTCTTCAGAGCGGAGATAAGGTGCAGCTAGTCGGCTTCGGCAACTTCGAGGTTCGTGAGCGTTCCGCTCGCAAGGGCCGCAACCCGCAAACCGGAGAAGAAATCGATATTCCGGCCAGCAAGGTGCCTGCTTTTAAACCGGGCAAGGCGCTTAAGGACGGCATTCAATAAGCGATGTACATAAAGGGTCCGCGAACCGGTGGTTCGCGGTTTTCTTTTTCTTGACGATCCCATTGCCTTGTGATAGCGTAAAGACAGTTTGTTCTGAGAAAAAGACTAATGGGATAAAGGGCGGAATGAATCGTTTATGCGTCAGCATGTCAACTCCTTAACCGGATCTTCCGGCGGTGTCCTCCGGGCGTTTATCCAATGCTTGCGACCGAAGCAATGGACCAAGAACGTGCTTGTGTTTGCCGCATTTCTATTTTCGATACGGGTCGTCGGGAATGATGCCTTCTGGCAGTCCCTGTTCGGCTTTTTTATGTTTTGTCTGGTAGCGGGAGTTGTCTACATCGTCAATGATTTTATGGATGTCGAGCAGGACCGCATCCATCCCGAGAAACGACGTCGTCCGATGGCATCCGGTCGCATCGCCCCGAAGACTGCACTTTCGTGGGGAATTGTATTGCTGGCTGGTGTCTTGTCAGCC
>JBEPYM010000050.1:0-19095 GCA_041641375.1 Paenibacillus sp. | reverse complement strand
TTTGTCATCATCCTCAGCAACCCGGTTGATGCGATGACCTATGTCGCCTACAATACGCTTGGCTTTCCGCGCAATCGCGTAATCGGGCAATCGGGAATACTCGATACCGCACGCTACTGCACGTTCATTGCTCAAGAGCTGAACGTATCCGTAGAAGACGTTCGCGGCGTCGTTCTAGGCGGTCACGGCGACGATATGGTTCCACTCGTTCGGTATACGAACGTCGGCGGTGTGCCGATCGAGAAGCTGATTCCGCAGGAGCGTATCGATGCGATTGTGCAGCGTACGCGCACAGGTGGCGGCGAGATCGTAAACCTGCTGGGCAATGGCTCGGCATATTACGCTCCGGCGGCATCGCTCGTTCAGATGACCGAAGCGATTCTGAAGGACAAGAAGCGGATCCTGCCTACCATCGCATTGCTTCAGGGCGAATACGGCTATGACAACCTGTTTATGGGCGTTCTGACCGTGCTCGGCGGCGACGGTATCGAGCAAATTATCCAAATCGACCTGACGGCAGACGAGAAAGCGGCGCTAGACAAGTCCGCTCAATCTGTTCGCAACGTCATCGCCGTCGTAGATAAAGGGTAAGGGTTATGGGCTAATCATAACCCCTCCGAGAAACAGCTTGAACCATCAGGCTTGTTCTCGGAGGGGTTTTCGATTTGTTGCGGCAGCTGGCAGAGGGTCAGGACGAGGCGGGAGAGTTTGGAGCAACGTCCAATGGCTTTGGTCTAAGGAATACATACATGAGGATCGGCAGTCCAAATTGAAAAGCCAAGCCGAAATACGACCAGTACCGGTTCATCTCAAATGGGCTCAGGGTATTGTAGAACACCCAGAACGAGCTGCCCACCGTTATGACTCCGACCGGGATGACACTGGCTTTGCGCTTTACTCGAGTGGTAATGGCTTCTAGACCTCTGCACACCAGGTACAAGCTGAAGCCGGTTTTGACAATCAAGGCAGGCAGCCAAATCCCTACAAGGATCAGGTCAAGCCGATCAAGGAAATCGGTGATTCGAATTTGGCGCACCATCTCATAGTTCGGATACAGCGTTCTTGCCGGAATATCGGGACCTAAGGTCAGCAAGGTATACAAACTCAATAGCTGAAGCGTGTAAATTCCTGCAATCAATCCGTACATGCCATACCGAAAGCGGAAGCCGATGCCTGCAGCTAGGAACGGCAGTGCCGTAATTTCCGCTACATATGGTAGCAAATACCAACTTCCGTGAAACGCGGGCATGATCCCGAACTCAAATGCGGGGTACAGGAATTCAAAGTGAAAGTCCTGTGACAAGGGAGGACCGATTAACGTAACGGCAATGAGCAGAAGTGGCTGCCAAATTTGCGTTACCCTTGCCGTTACTTCAACCCCTTTGAACACCATCCAGACGATTGGCAGCATTACCAATACCGCAATGACGAGATTTGGCGTCATTGGCAGCAGCGAAATATCGATAAAATCGACGATTGTCCGAACGTCTCGTATGAGAATTCCGTAAAAAAATCCGACGTAGCCCAGGGATACAAGCCGTCCTGTGATCGGCGCCCTATCTGTTAAAATGGAGAACAGGTCACGGCTAGGAAATCTTGCCGATACACGCGAAAGCAGCCACAGGATCACTGTTGTTGCGGCCATGGCAATGAAATACGATAGCCAGGAATCGACTGTGGCGGCTGCAAACACGAACGTCGGTATGCTGATTAATGTGGAGTTCAACACATAACCCGCCCCGATATAGGACAATTGAATGCCGGTAATGCGCTGCATATCTATTCCTCCGTATGAATGAAGTGATGGAGCTGCTCTTCCCGGAAGCCTGCCGGCTTTAACGTTGTACCGCCATTCATCATTTGAATCGAGACGCTAACCTCCAGCTCCGCTGCCTTATATAGCTCTGGCCACTCCTCACGAATCATACGCCATAAACGTGGGTCTTTACGATGAATCATTGCACCGAAGCCAACGGCATCACACTGATAGTTCTCTCGAATGTCATTCAGCGAAGTAAGCACATGCTCTTGCACCAGTTGACTCAATAGCTTTTCAAGCTTTCGCAAGTCTCGAGCTGTAGAAAAAATGGTAGAGCTTTGATTCTCCATCAATATTCCATTTCCGCGTATTTCGAGCTTAAGATGAATTTTTCCGTCTCTGTATCCGACCAGCTTCGGTGTTGCCTTAACCTCCTCAAGCAGGATCGTCACCGCCCCATCCACACCTGGCGGTACATACGTAAGAGGCATACGCTTCGCTTGATTCATGGCAATCAGGAGTCCCTTTGCCTGTATGGCGGAAGTAAACCCACGAAGCTTATCTTCCCGAAATATGGCGAGTCCATCGATGCGGATACTGTCGTGCGTCTTGCCCAAGGAGCCGGGATTCGTAGAATCCACGATCGCGTAAGGGATGACCGGATCTTTGCCATCCCTGAGAAGAGTTTGAATCATCGATTTGATGGTAACCGGGTCTTTCATCGCTTCCGTCGCGAGCTCGCGAAGCATTTCGCTCGGTGTATTTTCGACGGGAGCCTCCGCACTCAACACCTCTCGGCCTTCCCCTTTGGTAATGAGCATTAGCGCAGTCATTCGGTTCTGAGGCAATCGTGTCAGCAAATCCATAATCGGTCTGATGCCTGATCTCGCCAGCTCCTCGCCGATCAATACAACGCGCCGATGCGCGAAATAAAGCTGTCGTGACAAGGAAGCCTGCTGTTTCGCATTGGAATCACGAATCGTTTCGCCGCTTTTTGAATCCAAATACCAGGTGTCGCCTCGTTGACCTCCCCCGCCGCCTGCATTGCCGGGGCCGCCCATACGTCCGGGCATCGGGAATTGCACGCTTACCCGATACTGTTCGCCGCTCATATCCAGAGCTGTTGAGGTGACGATAGAGATGTCGTTAATTTCCCTTCGATCCCAACATCCCGTCAGCAGTAATCCGATTCCGAGAATGTGAAAAAGTGTGATCAATCTGTTCCTCATGGCTGTTCGCCCTCCTGGTAGGATTCAGTCAGACGATTTGCGCGCGAGCGACCGGTAATCGATGCGGGCAGCTTCTTCATCTTGAACCATGGGGTACGAATGAGTGTATCCTTCAGATCGGAAATTTTTAACGGTGCCAAGCCGGACAAAAAGGGAACTCCGTAAGATTGCAGCCCGCAAATATGTACGGCAATGAGTAAGGTCGCGATGATGATGCCGAACAATCCGAACAAACCAGCCATAATCATGAGGGGAAAACGCAGCAACCGGATTGCAATTGCAAAGTTAAATCGCGGTATGGTAAAGGATGCGATCCCAGTTAACGATACGACGATGACCATCGGAGCCGAAACGATTCCGGCTTGCACGGCAGCTTGACCGATCACGAGTGCACCTAGAATTGATACCGCTTGGCCGACCGCCTTCGGCAGCCGGATACCGGCCTCACGCAGCGCCTCAAAGGATACTTCCATAATGAGCGCTTCTACCAAGGCGGGGAAAGGAATGCTTTCTCTTGCGGCCGCAATGCTCAAAATCAAATTCGTCGGCAGCATATCTTGATGAAACGTAGTAATTGCGATGTATAAGGCTGGGGTAAACAATGCGATAAACAAGAATGCCATTCGCAGCCAGAGCAGCATATTGGAGAAGGTGAAGCGCTCATAATAATCTTCACTGGATTGGAAAAATTGCCAGAACACTACCGGCCCTGTCAGGACAAAAGGAGTGCCATCCACAAGGATGGCAAATCGTCCGTCCAGCAGCTGTGCCGCTGCGGTATCAGGCCGCTCCGTATATTGATGCTGGGGGAATGGTGAATAGGGCGTATCCTCAATCATTTCCTCCAAATAGCCGGTTTCAAGAACGGAATCGATGCGCACAGCCCGAAGCCTTCTTTCAACCTCGGCTATCATGTCGGGATTTGCAGTATCAGCTAAGTAAGCAAGGACAACCTTGGTCCGAGTTTTTTCGCCGAGCGTCAGTTTGATCGTCTTCAGATGAGGAGATCGGATTTTATTTCGCAGCAGGGACAGATTTACCCCGATCCGTTCCGTAAAGCCCTCTCTTGGCCCGCGAATAACCGATTCGGACTGGGGCTCCTGTATGCCTCTTGACGGGCCATCGGAGACCAGATATACCATTCCGTATGGCTTGCCTTCCAAGAGCAAAACTGCATTTCCTTGCAGCACTTGATCGGTCACCTGCTCGATCGAGTCCGCTACCTCAACGCCATCCAGTATGGGGGCAGATGGCAGTGTGTTCAGGATATGATCTTCGATCCGATCGACGGAGGCATTATTTGACAAGTGAATCAGCAAACACGGTATGGAAGATACTTTGAATTCACGAAATACAATATCGCTGCAACGATCAAATATGGCTCTTAGCTTCTCGCTTGTTTGCTTCAGCTCCGGTAGGACGGGTGTCATGTGCGAACCTCCCATTTTCCACATTCATCCGCCATATCTTGCGCATACAAGTTCAATCTCATGCAGGACTTGCTAGATCCGGAATTAGACTTACAGACAGGGATTGTCTATAATAGGGGAGACAAATGATAGATGGAGGCTCGAATGGAATGGTGAATTTTTTGCTTTTTTTGCATACCCTTGGTGCAATCGCAGTTGGGTTCTACTTGATTTTGCCGTTCTTGGCGCATAAGCTCGTTACCTTGTCTGGTGAAGGTCGGCAGGGCTATGCGAAGGGGCTGTACCTGAGCAACCGAATTTCGCAGTGGATTCTGATTCCGCAATTCCTGACCGGGGGGTATTTGATTTCCGGTACGGGCGGCGGGTATTCCGTTCCGTGGATGATTGCAGTCATTGTGCTGTTTATCGTCATTGGGGCAATGTCCGGCATGATCGGGGGCCCGCTGCGCCGCATCTCAACGGCGGGCGGCGATGCAGCCCGCGATATGGCGAAGGTGCGCAACTTCGGCGCGATTGCCTTCGTTGCTCTCTTGATTGAAATCGTGCTTATGTACTACAGCCATATCATCTAAATGAGAAAGAGGCCGGCTCCGCACACTCAAGCGGAATCGGCCTCTCTTTTTATTCGGACAGCTCGTCCAGCGTTTTCTCAAAGCTAGGGGCAAGATGCTCGAGAAACCATTCAAGCTCCTCCATCGCCATCACGCGCATTGTCTCTGCAATTTGCTTTTGGGCATATGCAAATTCCCGGTTTCCGGCGGATACCTCCATGGTGCATTTTAAGTAAGCGTCCAGCAAGTCGGCTGCCTTCATATAGAGTCGATGCTCATCCTTCGTATGCACGCCGGTCAAGAGCGGCTCGTAGACTCGGCGGAGCTTCTCGGGCACCATACTAAACAATCGGTCGGAAGCCATTTTTTCAATTTCACGAAAGCTGTTCAGGATGTCTTTGTTATGATGCTTGACCGGAGTCGGGATATCCCCTGTAAACACCTCGGTCGCGTCATGAAACAGCGCCGCCGTCACAATCTCTTCGGTTGGCAGCTGCTTGCCAAACACCTCGTTCCCGATGGAGCATAGCGCATGAGTAAGCAGAGCGACATGAAATGTATGCTCGGCTACATTCTCCTTGAAGGTATTGCGCATCAGACTCCACCGCTCAATGTATCGAAGTCGGAACATATAAGCCAAAAAATGATTGTTCATGCAAGAGTCTCCTTAAGCCTTGTAAGATACGATAGATTTTCATGAGTTTTCTAAGCTCTTATGTTATTATATAATGTGGAGTCAGAAAAGGGGTATTTTACGGAAACCTATCGTACGGGAGGGCCATCGACACATGAATCATTTCGAACAAAGCATGTATGAGCTGATTGTGGAAACATCGACGAATTTGCCAGCGGACGTTCGCCGGGCAATCCGGAAGGCGCAGGAGCTGGAGGATGCGGGAACGCGCTCCGCGCTGTCGCTGTCCACCATCGCAACCAATATACAGATGGCCGAGTGCAACGTATCGCCGATATGCCAGGATACGGGTATGCCGACCTTCATCGTGCATACGCCGGTTGGCGTGAATCAGCTGGAGATCAAGAAGGCGATTCACGGCGCGATTGCTCGTGCCACGAAGGACGGCAAGCTGCGACCGAATTCGGTTGATTCGCTTACTGGCGCCAACAGCGGCGACAATCTCGGTGAAGGAACGCCGGTCATTCACTTTGAACAGTGGGAGAAGGATGTCATCGATGTCCGGCTCATTCTGAAGGGCGGCGGCTGCGAGAACAAAAATATTCAGTACAGTCTGCCGGCTGAGCTGGAGGGACTGGGCAAAGCCGGCCGTGATTTGGACGGCATACGCAAGTGTATTATGCATGCGGTTTATCAGGCGCAGGGGCAGGGCTGCTCCGCAGGCTTTATCGGCGTTGGCATCGGCGGCGATCGGACGAGCGGTTATGACTTGGCCAAGCAGCAGCTGTTCCGCACGGTGGATGATGTGAATTCGAATGAGGAGCTGCGCAAGCTGGAGGCATACGTGATGGAGAACGCCAACAAGCTTGGAATCGGCACGATGGGCTTCGGCGGCCAGGTGTCGCTGCTCGGCTGCAAGATTGGCGTGGCGAACCGCTTGCCGGCCAGCTTCTTCGTCTCGGTTGCGTATAATTGCTGGGCATTCCGTCGAATGGGCGTTGTCGTTGACCCAGCTTCCGGCCGCGTCGTCGAATGGGCATATGAACGCGGCTCGGATGCGGAACAGTCGACATCGAATGCGGAACAGACAGCACCGGATGCCGCATCGGCGCAAACGCGTGAAGTTGTGCTGCAGACCCCCATTACCGAGGAGCAGATCCGTTCGCTTCGTGTGGGCGACGTCGTAATCATCAATGGCGACATTCACACCGGTCGGGATGCTCTGCATCATTACTTGATGGACCATGACTCACCGGTTGATTTGAACGGAGCAGTGCTTTACCATTGCGGACCGGTTATGCTGAAGGACGATGCGGGCGAGTGGCATGTGAAAGCAGCCGGTCCGACAACCTCCATTCGCGAGGAGCCTTACCAGGCGGATATTATTAAGAAATTTGGCATTCGCGCAGTTGTCGGCAAGGGCGGCATGGGAGCGAAGACACTTGCGGGACTAAAGGATTTCGGAGCTGTCTATTTGAATGCGATCGGCGGTGCGGCACAGTACTACGCTCAGACGATCCAGAAGGTCGATGGCGTTCATTTCCTGAAGGAATTCGGCATCCCGGAAGCGATGTGGCATTTGAAGGTAGAGGGCTTTGCCGCGATTGTGACGATGGATTCGCATGGCAACAGCCTGCATGCCGACGTAGAGAAAGCATCGCTGGAGAAGCTCGCTTCCTTCAAGGAACCGGTATTTAAATAATAAGCGGGCTTGCGCTCCGCCGCGGGAGGATTATCCTCGTGCTCAAGTTTCGGGTTCGATTAACTATGATTTTTATCGCCATAACAGGCCTGTCCGTGCTCGCGGCAGGTCTTTTTGCCATGTCGGTGCTGAAGGAATCGCACTTAAACGAGCTGCGTGAAGGGATGTTTCGCGAGCTTCGAGTAATTGCCGCGACGACGGATTGGTCGCCGAAGGGCTCGGAGGAAGAGATCATGCAGCGATTTACGGAGCAGGCGCAACGGCTCAAGCAGTATGCTGATGCGCGGGTGACGTATATACGTGCCGACGGTAAGGTGCTCGGAGATTCCGATCGAGTGGCGAGTGAGCTCGACAACCACGGGGATCGGCCGGAGATTGTTCAGGCACGGGAATATGGCGGCGGCTCCTCCATCAGATTTAGCGATTCGGTGAAGCAGACGGCGATGTATGCGGCGCTGCAGGTACGAACGAACGATGAGCTTCAGGGCTACCTTCGTCTTTCAGTCGGCTTGAAGCATGTCGACGACGTAACGATGAAGCTTTGGTCTTATTTACTTACGGGCATCATGATTTTGTTCGTGCTGTCGGCGCTCGTATCGTACCGGATTGCACAGGGCATGACAAGGCCGCTGGAACGTATGACCAAGGTTGCGCAGCAAATTTCCAAAATGAATTACAAGGCCCGCGTTCGCGTGCGCAGCCAGGATGAAATCGGGCAGCTGGGCAATGCCATTAACCTGATGGCGGAGTCGCTCCAATTTCAGATGAACCGGATTCAGGAGGATGAAAGTCGGCTCAAAAGCGTAATGGACAATATGACGTCCGGGGTGCTGATGATCGATAAACAGGGCAAATTCGTGCTGCTGAACAAATCGGCCGAGGAGCTGATCGGATTTACTGGAAGAGATTTGCTTGGCAAGCGATATGACCGAACCAAGCAGCAGTTCGAGCTCATCCAAATGATCGAAGAGTGCTTGGAGACGAAGGAGCGAATCCGGGATGAGGTTGTGTTCTATTTTCCGGAGGAACGTACGCTTGAGATCAATCTGGCCCCGATGCTGGACGGAAACGGCGAATCACTGGGTGTCGTGATTGTACTCCACGATATATCCGCCATTCGCAGATTGGAGCGGGTGCGAAGCGAGTTTGTGGCTAACGTCTCGCATGAGCTCAAAACTCCCGTTGCAGCTGTCAAAGGCTTCGCGGAAACGTTGTTGGCCGGTGCGGTTAACGACCCGGATACGGCGAAAGCATTCCTGCAAATTATTTTCGATGAGTCGGAGCGGCTTAACCGGTTGATCGGCGACATTCTCGAGCTTTCCAAGATTGAATCGAAACGGATTCCGCTTCAATTCTCGCCGATCCATCTGTCGGAGTTCGCCGCGAATGTGCTTCAGATGATGCGCAGCGTCGCGGACAAAAAGCATATCAGGCTCGAGCTTCAGACTCCGTCCGGATTGTATATCGAGGCTGATGAGGACAGGCTCCGGCAAATATTTATTAACTTGCTTTCCAATGGAATCAACTATACGCCTGATGGAGGTAACGTCACCATCCGGATTGAAGCCATTGGGGGGGCAGGCGCAGCGGAGAAGGTGCGTATCTGTATTATCGATACCGGAATTGGCATTCCCAAGAAGGATTTGCCGCGCATCTTCGAACGCTTCTACCGCGTGGACAAGGCGCGCTCGCGCAGCTCGGGCGGTACCGGGCTCGGATTGTCGATCGTCAAGCATTTGGTAGAGCTCCACAAGGCTACGATACGGGTAGAAAGCGAGCAGGGTGTTGGATCGCGATTTATCATTGAAATGCCTGTATTGCAGTGACGAAAAAGCTTGTTCGTGGTATGATAGAAGTATTCGATGAACGAGAAGCGCGTGTGCGCTAAACTAGTAAGTGGAGGATGTACATGCCTCAGCGCATTTTGGTAGTGGAAGATGAGCCAACCTTATCCCGATTGTTAACGTATAATTTGTCGCAGGAGGGCTACGAGGTCCATGCTGCAGACAATGGCAGCGAGGGGCTGGAGCAAGCGGTTGGCGGAGAGTTTGACCTGATGATCCTGGACATTATGCTTCCCGGCCTGAACGGGTTCGAGGTGCTGGCAAAGCTGCGTCAGAAGGCGAACCGGACACCGGTCATTATACTGACTGCACGCAACGCGGAGAACGAGATCGTTCAAGGCTTGAAGTTTGGGGCGGACGACTATATTACGAAGCCGTTCGGTGTCGCTGAACTGCTCGCCCGTGTGTCCGCCGTTTTGCGGCGATCCCAGAATGAAGAGCTGGAACCTGTTGCGAAGAACACGGACGAGAAAGTCATCACCGTCGGTGATTTGCGTATTTATCCAGAGAAATATGAGGTTGTGTTAGGCCGGGAGACGATATCGCTGCGTCCGAAGGAATTTGAGGTGCTGCTGTACCTGGTGCAGCGTCCAGGCATGGTCATAACCCGCGATGACCTGATGAACGTCGTATGGGGATTTGACTATATCGGGGGACAGCGCACTGTAGATGTGCATGTCAGCTCGCTGCGCAAGAAGCTGGAGCTCAATCAGGAATCGGTGCAGATCGATTCTATCCGCGGCGTGGGGTATAAGCTGGTCGTATCGAAGAAATAATTCGTGGACGCTCGCACATGTTGTGCGGGCTTTTTTTACATTTAACGGTCGGCAGATCGCTTGGCTCCAATGTTTGTTCGCCCGTACTCTCCTAGGGGCTAACGATCGCCAGGAGACTGTCGATTAAAAGAGGACAAAGTAACACTTGTGTGATTCATCGTACAAAAAACACGTTGGAGCGGCTCAATTCCGTCACTTTGTATGAAATGTCGTATAAATGCCATGGTTCCGGCGTAAATCAGCTTAGATTTGTATGACAAAACGTATAAAACAAGGTGTTTGCTAACTTTTTAACGTGGATTTTGTGTGAAATATCGTCTACACCACAATGTTTTAATGATCCTGGGGCACGAATGAAGGGATCCTTTCATTGCCAATGCATACACCTCTGTAAAGGAACTCATACTAGCAGTAGTCTGGTAATGGAGGAGTTATTTGGTGTGAATACGACAATTACAGGAAAAACTCATGAATTTCTAGCCGCCGTCAAGCACCGGCGGTCGATTTATGCAATCGGCAATGCAATTGAGGTATCGGAGCAAAGAATCGAGGAAGTCGTCGGAGAGGCGGTTCTGCACACACCGTCCGCGTTCAACTCACAAAGTGCGCGAGTCGTTATTTTGTTCAAGGATAAGCATGTACGGCTGTGGAACTTGACGGAGGAGATTCTTCGGGGAATTGTGCCCGCCGATCAGTTCAGCTCGACGGAGCAGCGCATGCAATCATTCCGCAGCGGTTACGGCACGATCCTGTTTTACGAGGATCAGACTGTCATTGAGGGGCTTCAACAAAAATTCGCAACCTATAAGGACAACTTCCCGATCTGGTCGCAGCAGTCGAACGGAATGCTTCAATATGTCATATGGACGGCGCTTGAGCTTGAAGGGCTGGGAGCTTCGCTGCAGCATTACAATCCACTTATCGATGACAAGGTTCGATCGGAGTGGGGACTCCCGCAGGAATGGAAGTTAATCGCCCAAATGCCATTCGGCCATCCGGAGCAAGCGCCTGGTGAGAAGCAGTTCGAGCCCTTGGAGAAGCGGCTGCGTGTCATCCGCTGATCACCTGCTATCGAGCATCAAGTGGAAGCCTGCTTCAGCTTGCGGTATTCCCGCGGGCCAATCCCCATCCGCTTCTTGAACGCCCGGTACAAATGCGCCTGATCATAGAAGCCGAGTTGGCTTGCGATGGAGTCAAGCGTATCCTCGGACTGTCTTAGAAGGATGCAAGCTTTGCTGATCCGAATGCGCTGATAAAGCTCCATCACACTGCAGCCAAACTCACGGTTAGCCAGACGCTCGAGCTGCGTCTGGCTCATCGCCATTCTGCGCGTAATTTCGCCAAGCGCCGGCTTCTCGCCGGAAATACGTTCCTCCAGAATACGAAGGATGGCTTCGCGAAAGGAGCCGCCGCTCAGTCGTTCCTGTCCTTCCCCTTCTTCCAGACAGCGGAGCAGAACACGATCAGCCAGCTGAGCCAGCTTTTGCAAGGTAATCGCTGACAAAATCATACTTTCCCGTTCCAGAAGCCGTATTTCCTCAACCAGATCCAGACGGTCAAAGCTGCAATATCGGCTTACCTCACCCTCCAGAAGCCGCAGCAATCCTCGCCGATCATGCTCTGTCTGCAGGTTAATTCCCAATTGAAAATACCCGTATTCCGTACGCAGGGAGTGTGGACAAGCAGGTGGTATGATACAGCAGCTGCCGGGAACGAGCTTTCGCTCACATCCCTCAACAGTCAGCAATAATACCCCATCCGTTACAAGGATAGATTGATAATAGGGATGCGTATGCTCGTTCATCGACCAGCCCGCCTGCCGATACAAAAAATCGATATCCAGATACGGTTCGGGCACTTCATATAAATAGCGATCCTGATACTTATTCATATTAGGGTGTTTTACGTGAGGCAATCACGGTCTTCACCTTGTCGGGATAGGAGGTAATCACACTATGGACGCCGTAGTCCAGCATCCTTTCGATGGTCGGCTCATCGTTAACCGTCCATGCCAGCACCTGTCGCCCGGCCGCCTTCGCTTGCTTTATAATGTCTTCGGTAATCAGCGTCGATTTAATACTCACAAATTCATGGGGTTCGGCGGACAGCCTATAACTTTGCAGCGTTTGCTCATTCCCAATCAACATCACGGTCGGTACGGAAATACCGGTTTTGCGGAATCGTTCCAGCATAACTGGATCGAAGGACGCTACAATACACTCGGGTTCCATGTTACGAGTGCGAATTAACTCGGCTACACGCTCCGGCAGCCGCTGATCGTGTTTATTGTTTTTCAATTCAATATTCAAACGAATTCGACCTCGGGTAATCTCCATAATTTCGCCCAATGTTGGCACGGGCTCTCCGCGAAATTGCTCATGGAACCAACCCCCAACTTCAAGCTTGCGGGTTTCTGCATAGGACAGCTCCCATACCGCCTTGTTTACGCCTGCCGTTCGCTGCCACGTATCGTCATGGGACAAAATAATTTCACCATCCGACGTTTCCATCACATCAATTTCCGCATATCCAGCGCCATCCTCGATTGCAGTTGAAACCGCTTTCTTTGTGTTTTCCGGAGCTTTGCGAGAGCTTCCTCTGTGCGCGGTGATCCGTTGATCCCCCAACTCTGGAGGTTTGGGCAGAACTACGGGCTTCGCCGGTTCAGGGTCAAGCTGCATTGAATAGGAGCATCCCGATGCGAGCAGCATAATGACAATAGGGAAGAGTATCGCGCGGAACATGATGTGCAGACGCTCCTTATATACCGAATGGTAATCTTAGTGTACGGGAAACGTGTGAGGGCGGCAAGAGCATATTTTTCCCGGCATAAGGAGCGTCGAAACAGGTGAAAGATATAACGCGGTTATGAAAAAAGGAGGTGTTCGACATGACCCAACAAACATTGGCGGTACACGAAACATTGGAGCTCCGTGAGATGCTGACGTTCAAAAATGTATGTTTGACGAAAGCGAAGACGATGCAGGGGCTGGTTTCTGATGATGAGCTTCGAACGCTGCTGCAGGCCGACGTGCAGAAGACAGTGAAGAATATTCAGGAGCTTCAAGGCTTGTTGGCAAAAGGATAAGGATCCACAATCCACAAGGAGGTGAGTGCGCCCATGAATACGATTGTAGAAAAAATGACGGGGATGAACGCTCTGACTGATCAGGTTATTGCGATGGATTTTCTGATCGTTGCCAAAACAGCTGTAAAAAATTTGGCAACCGCAATTACCGAATCGACAACTCCAGAGGTTCGCGCGATTTTAAAGAAGCAGCTGGATGAAGCGATTATGACTCAGGAGCAGATTAGCACGTATATGGTCAAGAAGGGGTATTACCACCCGTTCGATGTGAACGAGCAAATTCGACTTGACATGAAGAATGCGCAATTGGCTCTTCAGCTTGCCGAATAATCGAAATCATACCCATATTATAATAGGAGGTTTGCCACAATGAAAAAAACAAAGCTGATGCTGGTATCCACCGTAGCTGCTTGTTCGATTTTTGCTCAGGCTCATGTTTTCGCAGCTAATGATACAACAGCCGCAGGAACGACAGGAACGGGGACAGCCGCATATGGTACAGGCATGACGGGAACAGGTGCAGCCGGCGCGGGTACAGGTGCAGGAACAACTGGGATGTTGACAGGCGCCGGAACAGGCACGACAGGTGCAGCTGGAGGAGCTGGAACAGGCGGTACAGGGATGACGGGAACTGCGACGGGAACGGCAGCGGACGCAGCAGGCACGACAGGGCTGTTCGGCGCATTGCTGCCCCGCAATGCTGGTGACCGTACCGATGACGTTACCGGCTACGGCACAGCGGACAACACTTCTGCGAACAACTACCGCGCCACTGCGAACGAAAATCGAGGCGATTGGAGCTGGCTGGGTTGGCTAGGATTGCTGGGGCTGGCGGGACTATTCGGCCGCGGACGCAACCGGGAGAACGTGTAACCTCGAACATCCATCCATTCACATCCGCAGCTGAGCAATTGAAGCTGCGGATGTTTTATAGTCGCGGAACTTGAACCGGACGTAAAATTTTGCGGATATGCTTGATCTTCGCAACGGCATCCATCCGCTTCTGAGATCCGATCTGGATCAAGGCGCATGCTGCGGTGCCGAGCACATAAATTCGATTGACGAAAATATGCGAACCCTCATTATATGTCATAACGTTGACCTGCTCGGTCACCAGAGGAACGGGAATCGGTCTGCGAAATATGGCAAAGTCGGGGAAATGCCCTTCTTTTCCAAAAAAATCTGCACCTTGCCGCTGCACAGCCAGGGCATAGGAAACGGGCTTGAACTCGACCAGGTCACCGACGATCATAATGGAATCAAGTCCAACATCCAGTACCTTCACTTGATTGACAACCGACACTCGCGGCATAACTACCTCTCCGCAGCCAGCGGTACGGACGGGCCGATAATGAGCGATTCCGGCGGCGTATCGAAGGCGGAGGAAAGAACGGCGGTTTCCAGATCGCCGACGATAAAGAGCGAAGACGTAGATACACCAATAATCCGAATATCGCCGACGCGTAAATCTTTATTTTCTACTGTCAAATTCAAGCGGAACCCTCCCTTTCGGATTGCTTTCTTCCCACAATGTGCTGCTCCATCGCTTCCCGGATATCACATTTCACCTTTTCACATACATACGTAAGCAGCTCTGCTTCAGGGATACCCGGATTGGCGTGGCGCAAATAATGCTGGAGCCTTGAATCCATCTGGTTTCTGATGTCCAGGATGATCATGTTTCGGTAGTCGGTGCCGAACATCATATGGTGCTTCTGTTCCAGCTCCATCAGGTCATGAGCGGCATCGGAAGCCAGATACAGATCGATGGTGTCCCGAGCGGGCTCCAGCAGCGCGGCATTGGGCATCATGGCGGATTGCAAATCCAGCTCCTTGCCGTCCACGGTCAAGTCTTCAATGTTTTTGCCGCCGGCAGCCGGGGAAATGCCAATATTGAGCGTGCCCTGTAACGTTTCGATTTTGAGCTGATCGAAGTTGTATTCGATATTGTCCACATGAACGGTCCGCCGCTGAGACATTTGGTCGAATTGCTCCTTCATCTGCTTCATCATGCTTTCCAGCTCCGCAATTTTGGCGGCTTGCCATTGGACTAAAGCGAGGAGCTGGTCGTAGTACGGATGCTGCTGCATAAGGACCTCCCTTTATGGCGTAGGCGATGGCAGTGGTACGAGAGGAACGGGAGAAGGAACGGGTATGTCTACGGTAATGTCAGGCGGCACCTCCGGTGCCGGTCCCGTAAAACCTCCCGTATTGTAAATGTTGGATACGCCTTTGACCAGTCCGGCGGTACCGATCTGAAGCACTGACGAATTGGCGACGCTGCCCACATCAAGCCGATTGATCGTAATCGTTTGGTGAATGACCAGGTCCATCTTATAGAATGCCACCTGCCTTCGTAATCGGGAACATGTTCGAATCGAGCAGATCCCAATCATAGGTATTGGTTGCATTGGTGGTCGTGAAGGTTCGCAGGTTGTCTCCGGTATTGAACGAGCCGGCGCCGGCGAAGGTTTTGGACACGCTCTGGGGAGCCAGCTGCAGCGCATCGCCGATCAATACGATAGAGCTTGGACCAACGCTGACGATCTTGATGGCACCAACAATAGCCGGCATAACGCACCTCCGCGCCTGATCCTTTTCCATATTTATATGATTGTCGGTCATTCGGTATGTATTTCATTCTGCGCCTCATATACTGGTTAGGGGAGAGGTGGGGGTCATGGATGAATTCTTGAAAAATGCCTTTAACCTTGAGCAATGGAAGCATTTCGAGAAAACATTCGGGGAGAAGTTCCCTTTTCCGACGGAAAAGCTGAATGATCTGTCCTGGATTGAAGGATATGTGCAGGATGTGCTCCAGAAATCCGCTCCCGGGATGGCCGAGTCTGGAGTGAAGGGGCTGCCGGTCAAAGCCGCGCGTTACCGTACGGAGACATTCGAGACCATTTCGCAAATTCTTGTGAAAATTAGAGTAGCGGATCCGAAGGAAGCGGAGAGCTTGCACGTTCAAGCGGGCGTTACGAAGCTGCTAATCGATTCGATGCGTATGGAGCAGGCAATGACGATCAAGCTGCCGGCCCCGATTGTGCCGCAGCATACGAAGGCGATTTATAAGGATGGCATTTTGCATGTGTACATGCGGAAGAAAAAAATGAACGAAGAGCTGCATGAGGTGTATATTCGACACATACCGTGATAGGCAACGGCATATGATGTAGAATCTCCCCGAACGAAAGGAGGCGCGCACGATGCCCTCAATCGTCTTAGCACCGATCAAGATTACGAATGTCTCCGAGGATGGAGTAGTGATTTTTGGAGATACGCTGCAAATATCTCCGAAGAGCACCAGCAAAGCTTTTGCAGGCTCCGGTGGCGGCAATACGGGTGATTTTCTGCAAAGCAATACATTGCTCAGCTTCACGAACACGTTCGATCCGGATGTGCTGGATACGAACAACAGCAGCCTGAATTAACGCTGGATGGCTGTCACCGCAAACCTGAGGGTTTGCGGTTTTTTTGTCGGGGTTGAAACATATCAGCCTATGTTGCGTATTAGGGATATAGCGTAGAGCTGTCAAACAACGTAAAGAAAGGAGGAAATTGCTTTGGCGGAGCTGTATATGGGCTGTCTGGTGTTCGGTGTCCTGTTTGCGATCGTGTCCGTCATTTTTGGCGATGTGATCAGCAGTGCGATGGACGGAGCGCTCGATTTCCTCTCCACCGATTGGCTGCAGCCGATGACGCTGGCTACGGGCGTTACGATGTTCGGCGGCGTCGGCTGGCTGCTGACCGACAATTCGCAGTTTGGCACGGGAGCGGTGCTGGTGCTGTCTTTGTTGGCCGCCATCGGATCGGCTGTCCTGATTCATCTGGCGTATGTCAGGCCGATGCAGCGAAGCGAAAATTCGACGTCGTTCTCGATGGCGGAGCTCGCCGGAACGATTGCCGAGGTGATTACACCGATTCCGGCCTCAGGCTGTGGGGAAGTGCTCATCTCCGCCGGGGCAGGGGGACGCTCCAATCAGATCGCAGCCAGCTTTGACGGGGTTGAGATTGAGGAGGGCGCCCGTGTCGTAGTAGTCGAGACGCGCGAGCATGTGCTTTATGTGAGCAAGCTGGATTAAAATATACGAAGGAGAGTGAAGTTCTGGTGGTGCAAATACCGGAAATGTTGATCATTCCTGCATTGATTGTTGGCGTTATTTTTGTATTTGGCTTGGCGTTCTGGGCCCGCTATAAGACAGTGGGTCCGGATGAAGCGATGATTGTAACCGGGTCGTTCCTTGGAAAGCATAATGTACTGTCTGACGAGACAGGACGCAGCGTAAAGATCGTACGCGGCGGCGGAGCGTTCATCTGGCCGATCTTCCAGCAGGCGCAATTGTTATCGCTATTATCCCATAAGCTCGACGTATCTACGCCTGAAGTATATACCGAGCAAGGTGTTCCGGTTATGGCTGACGGTGTGGCGATCATCAAGGTAGGCGGCAGCGTGGAGGATGTGGCGACGGCGGCCGAGCAATTTCTCGGCAAGCCAACGGAAGCGCTGAAGGCGGAAGCGCAAGAGGTGCTGGAAGGTCATTTGCGTGCGATTCTCGGCTCGATGACGGTGGAAGAGGTATACCGCAATCGCGATAAATTCGCGCAAGAGGTGCAGAGCGTCGCCGCGAAGGATTTGAAGAAAATGGGCCTGCAAATTGTTTCGTTCACGATCAAGGATTTGCGCGATAAGCACGGATACCTGGAGTCGCTCGGCAAGCCGCGAATCGCCGCGGTAAAGCGTGACGCGGAAATTGCGCAGGCGGAAGCGATTCGTGACGCCAGAGTGCAGAAGGCGCGCGCGGAAGAGGACGGACAGAAGGCCGAGCTGCTGCGGGATACAAATATTGCCGAAGCGACGAAGGAGAAGGAGCTGAAGGTTGCTTCCTTCAAGCGGGATTCGGATCAGGCGAAAGCGGAGGCGGACCAGGCGTACCATATTCAGGAGGCACGCTCGAAGCAAAGTGTCGTTGAGGAGCAGATGAAGGTCGAGATCGTCCGCAAGGAGCGGGAGATCGATCTGGAGACGAAGGAGATTCTGCGTCGCGAAAAGCAGTACGATGCGGAAGTGAAGAAGAAAGCGGATGCCGACCGTTATGCCGTCGAGCAGGCGGCCGAAGCGGACAAAGCGCGGCGGATGCGGGAAGCGGATGCGCTGCAATATAAGATTGAAGCGGAAGCGAGAGCCAACGCCGAGCAGAAGCGGCTGACTGGTATCGCCGAAGCGGATGCGGAGCGCGCGCGCGGTACGGCGGAAGCGGAGGTCATCCGGCTGCGCGGACTTGCGGAAGCAGAGGCGAAGCAGAAGCTGGCTGAGGCGTTCGAGAAATTCGGCGAAGCGGCTGTCCTTGACGTCATCGTGAAGATGCTGCCGGAGCTGGCCGGCAAGGTTGCCGAGCCGATCCGCGCCATCGACAAGCTGACGGTTGTCGATACGGGCAATGGCGAAGGCGCGGCGCGCGTCAGCAATTATGTGACGCAGCTGATGGCGACAGCACCGGAGATGCTGAAGCAAGTATCGGGCATCGACGTCGAGCAGATGATCAAGCGGCTCACAAGCCCGGCAGCGAAGGCGCCGATTCAGCAAGCAATGCCAGCCTCAGCCAGCCTCCCGACGGACCAAACATAGTGATATTCGAAAAAAGCCCACACAGCGGGGCTTTTTTACATATAAGCATATTTATAAGTTTTCGAGAGGGAAGGATTCCATTCTGGTTGGCGCTATAGCAAGGCGCTATACCAAGTAATCAAATCGATGCGGGATCCAGCTATGGGAGCAAAATGCTACCAAACATCCTCTAAAGGTGAAAATTATCTTGTATGAAACGTCGTACAAAAAGGATGTTAGAACTGCCATATCTGCCCCTTTTGTATGAAACGTCGTACAAATCCCATGTTATCGGAGTGAATCAGCTCGGATTTGTATGACAAATCGTATAAAGCACGGTACATGTTATCTTGTTGCTTGAAATTTGTGTGAAATTTCGTACAGATCAAGATGCTTCGAATCTATCCACAATTGATCGACAGTCTCATTTTGCTACTACCTACCTGCTTGATCAGTATTCCCAGATCACTCCTC
>JBEPYM010000049.1:0-20088 GCA_041641375.1 Paenibacillus sp. | reverse complement strand
GGTCTACGCACGGCATAATGATACAAGCCAAGCCCCGCATACAAACCTATCGTTACCCAATACAGCGTTCCGCTGCCCGTTTCCGTTCCGCGGAACAACGCTGCGAACAGAACGGCTGCGGCGATCAGCAGCGACGGCATAATCCAATGGCGCCCCTTGAATGTTTCCGACTCCTCGTTCGGCTGCGAGCCGCTGCCAAGCAGCGGCTTTCCCTGCTTCTTCCGCTGCTTGTTGATATGCTTGCGATTTTTCTCTACGAGACGCTCCCATTTCCTTGACAACCAAACTCCTCCATCCTATTGATCGCTAACTATATACATGCTTAATGCGGCTTATGGCCGGGCTC
Source organism: Paenibacillus sp. (assembly GCA_041641375.1). Taxonomy (GTDB): domain Bacteria; phylum Bacillota; class Bacilli; order Paenibacillales; family YIM-B00363; genus Paenibacillus_AK. Next base: position 19,742 of record JBEPYM010000049.1, on the reverse strand, counting down.
GTCCACAAATTCAATCTGGTCGAGCTGATGCCGCAGCGATGACTTGAACGCATCTATATATTGCCTTCGCAGGTCAGCCTGCTCCAGCGCTTCTTCCGCTGTTAGTCCGCTTTCTTTCTTCTTTCTGGACAGCTCGTTGATTCTGGCGATCATCTTGTCGTTAATCATGTGGCTCCCTCCTTGTCATCCCCTATACTCTGACATGACACACCCGGAAAGTCAAGATATTGGGCGTGTTGCATACACAAGCAAAAGCACCCTGAGCAGAGGTCAGGGTGCTTCCCATACAATTGATTCGAACTTATGGCAGGATGAGCCGTTGTCCAGCCTTAAGCGCTGCTGTCTCCAGCTGATTCTCTTTCTTGATCATATAAATATATTTGCGAACATCCATTCCCTTTGTTCCGTATTGCTCGGCGATTCCCCATAGTGTATCACCGGGCTGAACATATACAACCCGCTTGACCGGTTCCTTCGCAGGTTCGATCAATCCATCCGTAGCTGGTTTCGCAAAGGCTGAGATCATCATGGTGAATGTGAATATGGCAAGCAGCATGAGAAATACGACAATGAATCGGAATGTCGATTTCTTCATCTTTATGTAGGTTTGCTTATTGGACGCAGGTAGCTGTTTCATATTGAACCCCTCCAAACATTTGTTCTGATATCAGATTACCAAGAACAAGCGTTCGTGTCAATAGCTTTTACGAACAAATGTTTTTATTTTTGAACGAACTTACGTTTGTACGAACGAAGGTTCTGTGGTATAATAAAAGCATTAATTACCAAACGTGGAGGGATCCAAGTGGGCCGCATTTCCAACCGGCAGCAGGCAATCTTAGATTTTATTAAAACCGAAGTTAGAGCCAAGGGATATCCTCCCTCCGTTCGGGAGATCGGGGAAGCAGTCGGACTGGCCTCCAGCTCGACCGTGCACGGGCATCTCGATCGCCTGGAGAAGAAGGGCTTAATAAGAAGAGACCCGACGAAACCTCGCGCCATTGAAATTTTGGACGGCATCGAAGACGAGGAGCGGCTCGTCACTCTTTCCATAGCGAAGGTTCCGCTGCTCGGCAAGGTTACGGCCGGGCTGCCGATTACAGCACATGAGAATATTGAAGATTATTTCCCGCTTCCGATGGATATGGTGAAAGACAATTCGGTATTTATGCTGAGCGTCCGTGGGGAAAGTATGATTGAAGCGGGAATTCACAATGGCGATTATGTGATCGTTCGCCAGCAACAGACTGCCAATAACGGAGATATTGTAGTAGCGATGACCGAAGAGGACGAAGCCACGGTGAAAACCTTCTACAAGGAGAAGGACCACATCCGACTGCAGCCGGAGAATCCGGCATTCGAACCGCTCCGACTACGCAAGGTTACCGTACTTGGCAAGGTCATTGGACTTTTCCGCCGCGTATAATCCAGACAACTTCACCATTCCGACAGGCTGTTCCGCTACCCAAGCGGCACAGCCTCTTTTTTATGACGTGAGGTTGTATCTCCAAGGATGCCCTAGGGCGTATTGTATCGCGTGCAGACCCGGATGGAAACATACAACAACGGGGAATCCTACAATTCGAAGCGATATAAGGAGGAGTAAGAGCGATGAAACTCTGGAGACACAGAAATTACACAAAACTGCTCGCATTGCTGCTTGCGGTCGCCGTCCAGTCAACATGGATGCCAGGCCATACCGGACAGGCACAGCCAAGCGATACCGATGTGTACACGGTTCAGCCCGGCGATAGTCTTTGGAAAATCGCAGTACGATATCAGGTCGGATTATCGGAAATTATCGCAGCGAATCCACAATTTCCGAATCCCCACCTGATCTATCCCGGCGACAAAGTAACGGTACCGCTCTTCACCGCGGTGAAATCGATCGAGAAAGAAGTGCTCGAGCTTGTCAATCAGGAGCGCCGCAACAACGGACTACAGCCATTACGCGGCAACTGGGAGCTTGCGCGAGTCGCTCGCTACAAATCCGAGGATATGAAGCGCAGCAACTATTTCTCGCACACCTCTCCGACCTACGGCAGCCCGTTTGACATGCTGAAGTCGTTCCGAATTTCGTATTCGGCGGCTGGCGAAAATATTGCGGCAGGCCAAAAGACGGCGCGCGAGGTGATGAACAGCTGGATGAACAGCCCGGGTCATCGGGCCAATATTTTAAGTCCGAATTTCACGGAGTTAGGTGTCGGTTATGCGGAGGGTGGCAGCCAGCGAACGTACTGGACCCAGATGTTTATTCGTCCTTAACCCGGGATAACCATTGCCTCCAGCTGTCGGAAAGTGCATGGACTGCCAGCAGCCGCTTGACATCCACTTCGTTCGGGAGCGCGGCATACCGAATTCGGTTCGCTTCCGCAATCGTGATGCCGCCCGCATCCCGCTCCACCCGCTCGAAACGATCATTCGTTCTTATGTAGCCTGACGTCAGCACTCGCATATAGTAACCGGTGTACCCGGTGGACACTACCTGCTTCACCAAGGTCGGTTCATTCCACTTCATTGCCAGCTTGAAGCAGGGCTGGCGAGGCTGGGTAATTTGGACGAGCGCGCTTTCCCCGATCCGATACACATCCCCAATACATACGGAATGCTCATCCATACCTGCAACCGTAGCATTTTCGCCGAATGCTCCCGCTGTAAGCGATCGGCAGAGCTGCCGCTCCCAATAAGCATAGTGCTCTAGCGGATAGACGCATAACGCCTTATCCGGTCCGCCATGATGGACAAGATCCGCCTGTTCATCCCCTTCCAAACCGTTCTCGGAGAGACGAATCGCAGCTTCGACAGGTGATTTATGAATGCCAGTCGATATCCATTCGTCACGATAAGAAACTTGTACAGCTTTGCCGATATTCAGTGACATAACCTTCACCGCTTGGTTTCACCCTTTCAATCATCGTTCGTACACCGTAATATCATCCAGCTTGAGCGCAATTTGCAGCTGCAAATTAGTTTCCGAATTCAAGGGAAGTCCCAATACCTCCTGCACACGGTCCAGTCGGTACGCTATGGTATTGTAATGAGTAAACAATTGATCGGCCGCCGCCCGCATATTACCGCTATTGCAGTAATATGCCCTCAGGGTTGGAATGAGCATCGAATGATGCTTGCTATCATAATCCCGCAGCGGGTACAAAAATTTCTTCTTGAACCGTTCCAGCTCCATAGATTCCGGCAGCATATAGACAAGCAGATACACCCCAAGGTCATCATAGTATACCACATTTTTACCCGATACGTTTCCTGCTTTTCCCCATTGAAGCTTGCTCAGCTCCAAGGTCCGTTGTGCTTGCACATAGCTTTGCGGGACTTCCTTCACACTGTCCGCCACGCCCCCAAAACAGAGTACAACTTGCGCTCCGGGAAGGATGTGTTCGACAAGCTTCATCCATTCCATAACTAACGAAGAAATCGCTTTGTTTACGGGCAGCAGGATAACAAGATGATCATCCAAAATGGTACAACGATAAGAAATTGAATGTCTCCCCCGAATCCCTGCGACCATGCGCTTCAATTCCACGACACTCCGCTTTGTTCCAGGAAAGTGGACGATGCCAATCCGATACTTATCCTTCTCCTCAAGCATCATGCCACATGCCTCCGCTCGCAAACGAATGTCGCTAGTTGTAAACATTCGCCCTGCAATCCAATCCTGCAGAAATTGATCGATATATCTTGCTTCGATCTCCTTCCTCGCTTCGCAATTAAAAATTTCAAATCCAACCAGTTCACCGGCACGATCCATCGTCAGGTTATCGATCATTCCGGATTGTCCGCTGACATCGATCAATAGCAATAACGCATTAACCCGTTGACGATCCGGAACAGCAGTAATATACACCTTCAGCTGTTGTCCATGAAACGCCAAGCTGCTTGATCCTATTGAAGCATCATCACGAAACCGACCCCATTCAATCGGTTGATCGATCGCGAATAGCAACTTCTCTACCCCGGCAGACAGGGTGTATTGGTTATCAGAATGCAGCAGGACGACCGGATTCCGGACCGCTTCCTCGAGTGACTGCACAAACTGAAACAAGCCGCCTCCGAGGAGCAATCCTCTTGCGATTTTCTGAATTCTGCTTTGAAGTATTGATAGCTGACGGGTCTCCTTAACCAGAATTCGTTCGATGACCTCCCTGACAACATCGGAAAATGTAGTGTCGATCGGCAATTCAATAAGCGGTAATCCGTATTGCTGAGCGACCTGAATGACGGATTCCGGAACCTCCTGAATAAACCTTTTGGTTTTAATGCCAAGCGCAGCTAGTCCTTTGTCGTAGAGTCTTGGAATTAGATCGGCTAGCGCATCCGGATGATCTCGGAACGGATAACCGGTTGTCATCAGAAACTCGCCAGGGCGCACCCAATCGATAATATCAGGCACTTCCATCACATTTGCTCTTGTAATATCCCGGTCAAGCCCTTGCTCTCCAGCGATCAACCTTGCTTCCCGCAAATTCGGAATGAGCAGCAAGTCCCGAGCTTTAAGCGCCTTTACATCCTGTTCCTCCATTTCGGCTCCCTCCCCATATGTACATCTGGAATGGAAAAATAGCTGTTCCTTATCGGAACAGCCATCCCATAGCTATAGATATCTCCAGCCTCCGACGCTGCTAACGTCTTCAGCTTCCTCGACAGCATACCCTTCACATAAAAATCCCGACACCTCGACACCATCCATCAGCTTCACTTTTCCGATCCCCAACGGGGCCGGGATGCGAGCTGCGAATGCACCAAAATCACACTGCGGCATTTCCCAAACCTCAAGCTCAATACTGCTGCCACCCTGCGCTTGCTTGACTAACCCCGGCTTGATCGGTTCAGTCGGCAATTTATATAGCTTATAGATGGGTGCAGTTCGATCCACACGAAGAAATCGAGCGTTATGCTCCAGCATCTGCTTCTCAAGCGGATACCCACGCATATGAAGACCACATACAGCGATTTGTGTCATTGATGCATCCTCTTTACCTCGGAACGCCTCAGCCGCACCAATAAGCAGCCCTTCACAATCCGATAATGCAAACAGGGTAACTCCAAAAGGGATATCGATTTCTGCATCGTATGAAGGTATCGCCATTGCGCACAGATCAAGTAAATTACAATGGTTTGTATATCGCCCCAGCTGCCTGTTGGTCTCCATCGGATCCTGCCTAACCTGCTCACGTGTCCAGGTTCCACCAACGGTGGGCATAACGAGCACCGCATTGCGAAGCAGCTTGCGCGATGCCAGCTTCATCTCCTGAAGTCGATGAATGGCGCGGAATAACGAAACCGCATCATAGGAGGAGCTTTGCCCGGAACGAAGCACCTGCTCCGTCACCTTGAATGTCTCATCAGGATGCTCGGTTACGAATTTGCCCAAATGGCTCCATCGCTCCGTCACCCACGGTCCTTCATACAGAATCGCCGCCGCCTCCATAAACAGATCGCAAGGAACACGCTCCACAGGAATGTCCAGGCACAACAAACGGTCAATCGTTCTTAACCACGAGGAGCGATAATGTTCCGCATAGGGTCCAAAGAACTCAGGTATTTCCTCTGGTACAACAATCCGGTCCGGGTGTTTCGCTACTGGATGCGGCAAGCTTCGGGACCAAGGATCATCCTCGCTTATACCTCGAACAACGCGATCGATAATGACCGCATCTTCTACATCGTGTGTAAAAACAGCCACACAATCCAGACTGCCGCATGCAGGCACCACTCCCAGAGTCGGCCAAGCTCCGAGAGTCGGCTTAAAGCCGACAAGCCGGTTCAGCGCAGCAGGCACTCGACCAGAGCCCGCCGTGTCCGTGCCTAACGCGAATGAGGCATGCCCTCTGGCGACAGCAACGGCGGAACCGGAGCTGGAGCCGCCGCTAATCAACTCATTCCTGAAGGAGTTCCAGGTTTCACCGTATGGACTTCTCGTGCCCACCAGGCCTGTGGCGAACTGATCCAGGTTTGTCTTGCCAATTGGGATTGCTCCCGCCGCAACCAATCGTTCAACGACAACCGCGTGTCGATCAGGCTGATAGGCGAAGGCGGGACAAGCCGCCGTTGTCGGAACACCTGCCAAATCGATATTATCTTTGATGGCAAACGGAATTCCCCATAACGGATGATCGGCCGGGTCCATCCTGTCCAATCTGTCGAGATAAGGCTGCACAATATCCATACGAGGCGGCGTGATCCAGATGTTCATTTCCGCATCCTCATATGCTCGTTCCACGATTTCTCTCAGCACTTGTTGAGGGGTAGTCACCTTTTTTACATATAAATCTCGTAGTGCTCGGATCGATAGCGACCGCTTCACATCCATCGTATTCATGCGTCCGGCATCCTTCCGCTACTTATTCGCTGGAATATTTCCAACGACTCCCTGTACCAGGTAGTTCATCGACTCCAACGTTTTGATATCCGGAATGGCTCCGTCAGCAATGACGATTTTACCTTGTTGATCATATACAGGTCCCTTGTAAGGATGGAGCTTGCCAGCCTTCAGCTCCGCTTTCTTCTGATCCACAAACTTCCTCACATCTTCCGGAACTTGTTTTCCATATCGCGCCAATAAGGTAGAGTCCGTATCCATACCTCCACGATATTGTCCATCATATTTGCTTCCCTTGAATTTGCCTTCCACTGCGGTTTTAACCAAGTCCACATACATATCCGGCCAGTTCCAGGCAGCACCGGTGATCCAGCCATTCGGCGCGAGCTCAGCGGCATCGACATGATAGCCTGTCATCATAACGCCGCGCTTCTCGGCAATTTCTGTAATCGTCTTCGTACAATTTTGATGCTGCATCAACACATCCGCACCTTGATCAATGAAGGAATTGGCTGCTGATGCCTGCATAGACGGATCGCACCAGTTGCCAGTAAACACAACCGATACGGTCGCATTCGGATTCACGGATCGTACGCCGATCGTGAATGCATTGACATTCAGCAGCACCTGTGGAATCGGAAACCCTGCCACATAGCCAAGCTTGCCTGTTTTCGACATTTTACCTGCCGCCACGCCGGACAAATATACACTTTCCCATATATTCCCTAAATAAGTCCCGAGATTTTCAGCCGTTTTCAAACCGCCCTGATGATAAAACAGCACATTCGGGTGCTTCTTGGCCACATTTAAGGCAGGGTCCAGGAATCCATAGGAAGTCGGGAAAATAATTTTCGCTCCATTGCGAATCATTTCTTCCATAATCCGTTCCAGCTCTGCCCCTTCCGTCACATTCTCCGCGCGCAGCACCTTGAGCTTGGGAAATGCCTTCTCAACGGCAACACTGCCTGCATATGCAGCCTGATTATAGCCATAATCGTCTCTAGCTCCGATAAACACGAAGCCGACCGCCTTGCCGCCCGTTCCTAATGCTCCTGTTTGTTGCTTAGAGCTCGCTCCACACGCTGACAACAACACCAATACGATCAACATGAAGAGTGCAAATCCCCTTCTACCGCCTACCAGCTTTTTCTTCATCATCATTTGTCAGCTCCTCCCTGCGCCGGAAAACACTTTACTTAGCCCTTCCGGCATCATGCTTCTTTGATTTTTCCCTACCCAGTACAAAGCAACCAGCGTCAATACATAAGGCGTCATTAACAAAAAGTAAGGCGAAATCGCGATGCCTTGCTGCTGCACGACAAGCTGCAGCGACTGTGCTCCACCGTACAGATAAGCTCCATACATCGCCCGTACCGGGTTCCATGCGGAGAAAATAACCAGAGCAACCGCAATGATTCCTCGCCCCATCGTCATATTTTCCACCCACGTATTTGTAAACGCGATCGAAAGCTGCGCCCCGCCAAGCCCTGCCAAAAAACCGCCTGCCAACACAGCTGCATACTTAACCAGCTTGGGATTTACCCCATATGCAAATACAACCTCGTCCTTCTCGCCGGTAGCCCGGAGCATAACCCCCCATTTCGTCTTAAAAATGACAAACCATAGCAGCGGGACAACCAGGTATGACACGTACGTGAGTCCATCATGGTAAAACAAGATCCTTCCAATCCAAGGGATATCACTGAGCAGCGGAATATGTATAGGCTCAAGCCCTTTGATTTGTTCCGTTACCAAGCTTCTGCCAAAGAAAGCGGTAATACCGACTCCGAAGAACATAACGGCAAGGCCACTTGCCAATTGGTTTGCATTTCGGCTAATGACCAGGAACGCATGGATAAGCGCAATCGCACTGCCGCAAATTCCGCCAAACAACGCTCCAAGCCACGCATTCCCTGTGATGGCCGTACCGGCAAACGCTCCGAGCGCTCCAGCCACCATGGAGCCCTCTGTACCGAGGTTCACGATTCCGGCCCGTTCTGCAATTAGTTCTCCCAGACTGGCGTACAGCACGGAAGTGCCCGCTCTTACGGAGCCTGTCAACACATCAACGATGATCATGCCGATTTCCTCCTGCCCAGCGCTAATATAGAAAACAAGACAAACGCCATTAAAATTTTAACTGACGAGGAGGGCAGCCCCGTGTTGATTTCAAGCGAGCTCCCCGTTACGGTGATGAAGCCGATCACAAACGCAGTTCCAATAAGCCGGAGCGGATGGTTCCAGGCCATCCAGGATGCGAGGAAGCCTAAGTACCCGTAGCCCATTCCCGTCGTTTCCCGCAGCCGTTCCTCCACACCCGCTAATTCAATAGCGCCTGCCAGTCCGGCAAGACTGCCCGCACCAATGAGGACCCAGAAGTGCATCCGCTTGACGGGAATACCCGCCTGCCTCGCCGCCTCCGCATTGCCGCCGATCACTTTAATTCGATACCCAAGCCTCGTGCGATCCACCAGGTACCATACGAATACGGCAGCCGCCAGTGAAATCAGAATACCGACAGTGACCCGGGTATCGAGGAAGGGCACCAGTCGAAGCTGGTCGGGCATCGGCGGTGAGAAGGGCCAATTAAAGGATGCCGGATCTTTCAGCGCACCGTGAGTCACATAGCCGAGAAAAAAGATTGCAACATAGTTCAAGAGCAGGGATGTTATGGTTTCGTTCATGTTTCCTCTTACTTTAAGAAATGCCGTTATGCACGCCCATACTGCACCACCCAACGCTCCTGCAAGCAAAATAAGCGGAATCCCGATCCATCCAGGAGCGCTGCTCAAGTAAAACAAGGCGACCCAGGCTGTAAACAACGCGCCGAAGGCTAGCTGACCTTCCCCTCCTACGTTGATGAGTCCTGCTTTGGCCGGAAGCGCCGCTGCCAGAGCTGTCAGGATAAAAGGAGTTGCCTTTACGAATACCTCTCCGATTCCGTAGAAATCCATCGTTACAGACTGAAACATGATGACATACGCCTCTAGCGGATTCACCCCGACTACGAGTAAAAAAATCGTAAACAACAGGAGCGGGATGAGGAGTGGGCCAAGATTGTTCCACCAACCGGATTTTGTCCTGCCGGCAAACAGCGTGGATAGAAGCTCCCTGTTTAAGGAATGCGCGATTTTCATGCCGTATCACCCTTCAGCATAGTGTGTCCGATCTCATACGGCGTACAGGTTCTCGGATCATACGGCCCATAGAGCCGTTGATTCGCAAGAACGACAATTTCATCGGATATCGCAAAATTTTCACTCAAATCTTCGGTTATGAGCAAAATCGCAGCCCCCTCTTTCGCCAAATCGAGTAAAATATGTTGAATCGCCCTCGTCGTTCCGATATCCAGGCCTCGGCTTGGATAGCTGGCAAGCAGCACTTTGGGCTTACGCGACACTGCTCTTGCAAGCATCATTCGCTGAATGTTGCCTCCTGACAAGCGATCCGCCTTACGATCCGGAGATGCAAGCTGCAGCAGCCTGGCTTCAGGAAGCTCCTCCAAACGTTCTCTCGTACGTCGCCAATCGATGCCTAGCCCTTTCGGGGATACAGGAAGCCCTGCCAGTAGCATGTGCTCAAGTATAGTCAAATCGGGAACGACATTATCGCGTATGGGATCCTCCGTAATATAAGCAAAGCCTAGCTCAATGAAATCGGAGGTTGATTTGCGCGTCATATCGGCTGATCCTGCTTTGATCACACCCTCCACCGGAGGTCGAAGCCCGAACAAAGCCTCCATCAGCTCCCGTTGTCCGTTGCCTGAAATGCCTGCAACACCTACGATCGTTCCCTCACGAAGCTCCAGATTTACATCCTTGATCACAAGCTGCCCGTGATCATTCAACACCGACAAGCCCTTTACATCCAAAGCAAGCGCATGCTGGGAGTGTTCTGATATTTGCTTGCGAATGGGCTTTACCGGCGAACCGATCATTTTTTCAACCAATAGCTCAGCATGGAAGCCATCCGCATGAGACGCTGCATACGTTACCTTGCCGGAACGAAGCACCGTTACGTAATCCGCACAAGCCATCACTTCATCGATCTTGTGCGTAATCAGCAATAGGCCGTAGCCGTCAGCTTTTAAGGAGTGCAGCATGCTTAGAAAAGCGTCCACTTCATGCGGACTCAACACGCTGGTCGGTTCATCAAAAATAATGATGCGTGTGCTGTCGACCGATAGCACCTTCAAAATTTCCACCCTTTGCCGCTGTCCCATGTCCAGCTGCCACACATAGTCATCCGGATTGACATACATGTTGTACTTTTCCGCTAATGCCTGTATTTTCAACCGAAGCTCCTTGCGGCTTATGCGAATTCCCTTCTTCATCACCGCCAGTGAAATGTTCTCTAGCACTGTCAGAGCCGGTACGAGGCGAAAATCCTGAAATACCATACCGATTCCGTGCTGCCGCGCCGCAGACGGCGGATATAGAACTACCTTGACGCCGTCGATATACGTCTCTCCACCGTCTGCCGCATACACACCATAGAGCATTTTCATGAGGGTGCTTTTGCCTGCGCCATTCTCGCCAAGCACTGCATGGATTTGTCCGGTGAGCAGAGTAAGGTTCACTTGGTCATTTGCTACGAGCTCACCGAAAATTTTTGTTAACCCTTTTACTTCTAGCAATGGATTGATACGTTGTGTTCCCAAATCCACTCCCCCTAACAGATGTTAGATTTTCTTACGTTAAAAATCGATTTTGACTGTATGGTGTTAAGTATAATATACACACCGCCTAACGTCATCGTGATTTCATCACAATCATTCGGATAAACCTTTATGTGTTGATCACATATCTAACGCACATGTGACATTTAAAAGGCAAAAAAGTCCCCCGACGGCGAAAAGTCGTCAGGGGACTTGTGAGTTGCTATTTCATTCTAATACAGCGTCATGTACTGGTCGCGTTCCCACTGGTGAATCTGCGTGCGGTACATATCCCACTCGATTTCCTTCAGCTCTACGAAGTGAGCCAGCGCATGATCGCCCAGCGCCTCGCAAATGACTTCGTCACGCAGCATCTCGTCGAGAGCTTCCTTCAGGGAGCTCGGCAGGCTCGGAATGCCGGAGTCCTCGCGCTCCTCATCGGACATGATGTAGATGTTGCGGTCAACTGGAGCCGGCAGCGCCATCTTGCTGGCGATTCCGTCCAATCCCGCCTTCAGCATCACTGCAAGCGCCAAATACGGATTTGCCGCCGGGTCCGGGTTGCGCGCTTCGATTCGCGTGCTCAGTCCGCGGGAGGCCGGAATCCGAATCATCGGGCTGCGGTTGCTGGAGGACCATGCTACGTAACAAGGCGCTTCATAGCCTGGAACAAGCCGCTTGTACGAGTTGACGGTCGGATTCGTTACAGCGGCGAAGCCGCGAGCGTGCTGCAGCACTCCCGCCATGTAGTGACGAGCGATCTGGCTTAAGCCAAGCTTATCCTTCTCGTCGTAGAAGGCGTTGCCTTCATCCGTGAACAGCGATTGATGGCAGTGCATGCCGGATCCGTTCACGCCATACAGCGGTTTCGGCATGAAGGTCGCGTGCAGACCGTGCTTCCGCGCGACCGTTTTGACGACAAGCTTGAACGTCTGAATTTGATCGGCCGCTTTAATGGCGTCCGCATATTTAAAGTCGATCTCATGCTGCCCTGGCGCAACCTCATGGTGCGAAGCCTCGATCTCGAAGCCCATCTCTTCCAGCGTCAGCACGATCTCGCGGCGGCAGTTCTCCCCAAGGTCCGTCGGTGCAAGATCAAAGTATCCGCCTTGATCATTGAGTTCCATCGTCGGGTTGCCCTTCTCGTCGGTTTTGAACAGGAAAAACTCCGGCTCCGGTCCGACGTTCATGGCCTTAAAGCCCATATCGTTCATCTCGCGCAGCACCCGCTTCAAAATACCGCGAGGATCACCCGCGAACGGCGTGCCGTCCGGCATATAGACATCGCAAATCAACCGCGCTACGCGATCTTCCGTTACCCACGGGAAGATCACCCATGTGCTTAAATCCGGGTACAGGTACATATCCGATTCTTCAATGCGCACATACCCTTCAATCGAGGAGCCGTCGAACATCATTTTGTTGTCGAGCGCTTTCTCCAGCTGGCTTACCGGAATTTCAACGTTCTTGATCGTACCGAGAAGATCGGTAAACTGCAAACGGATGAATCGAACGTTGTTTTCTTTCGCTTGGCGGATAATATCCTCTCTTGTAAAGCTCACGGTATCCTCTCCTCAAGGTTTAATGTTTTTTGGAAAAGAAGTGAGACAGCTGCCCTTGAATGATGGACACGCGCCCAGGCTTCCTCTCCGCAAACAGCTGCTGCTTCAGCATCTTATGCAGCTTCTGTTCGTCGAGCTCTTTGCGTTTCATCTCCGTCTGTTCCGTGATGACCGTCGCTTCCTCGGAATCGCGCGAAACCGGCGAGAGCACCTGCTTGATTCCGGCAATGTTGACGCCCTTCTCGATCAAAGACTTGATCTCCAGCAGCCGCTCCACGTCATTGAACGAGAACAGCCGCTGATTGCCGGATGTGCGCGCAGGCATGATCAGCTCATGCTGCTCGTAATAGCGGATTTGACGCGCCGTCAAATCCGTCAGCTTCATGACGATCCCGATCGGAAAAAGGGCCATATTGCGGCGGATGTCGTCACCCATTGCTCCTCAACCTCTCCGTGCAGCCGCACACAAAATGTACTACCTTTTTCCATTGTAGCCCTGTTCCACAAACGTGTCAAGAAATGTTAGGTTTAATCACAATTTTTTCAGCAAGCCTCTCTCATCCATCACATGAACGGCCGACATCACGCCGAGCTTGCTGTGCGCATACGTGAGTCCGCCCTGCATATATGCGGTATAAGGAGCTCGAATCGGCGCGTCGGCGCTCAGCTCAAGGCTGCCGCCCTGGATGAAGGTACCCGCAGCCATAATAACAGGATGCTCATAGCCCGGCATGTCCCAAGGCTCCGGCACAACATGCGAATCCACAGCGGAGGCCCGTTGAATCCCCTGAACGAAGGCGATCGTCTGCTCCGCGCTCTCGAACCGGACCGCCTGAATGATGTCGGAACGCTTCGCCTCCCAATGCGGATGCGTCACAAAGCCGAGCGATTCGAGCAGCGCGGCGGCAAACACTGCGCCGCGCATCGCTTGTCCGACCGCATGGGGGGCCAGAAACAAGCCCTGATACATAAGTCGGGTCGCTCCCAGCATCGAGCCGACCTCTGCTCCGATTCCCGGGGCCGTCAGCCGGTATGCCGCCTGCTCCACCCATTCGCGCTTGCCGGCGATATAGCCACCGGTAGGGGCCAGTCCGCCGCCCGGATTTTTGATCAGCGAACCCGCAATCAGATCGACGCCGACTTCGGCAGGCTCGCGTTCCTCCGTAAATTCTCCATAGCAATTATCCGCAAAAACAACGACGGATCGATCGATCCCCTTCACAAACTCCACCATTTCGGCAATCTCATCGATCGTAAACGCCTTGCGCCACGAATAGCCGCGCGAGCGCTGCAGCCCGACGACGCGCACATTCGGCGTCCACTTCTCCCGGATACCGTTCCAATCAACGCCGCCGTCCTCGCGCAAAGGAACTTCATCGTATTCGATTCCCCAATCGCGCAACGAACCCGTCGCATTTCCCTTCGTGCCGATTACCTTATGCAAGGTGTCATAGGGTGTACCGGTAATAAACAGCAGCTTGTCCCCCGGACGCAGCACGCCGAACAGCGCCGTTCCAATCGTATGCGTGCCGGATACGAAATGCGGCCGGACGAGCGCCGCCTCCGCCCCGAACACATTCGCATACACCTCGTCCAGCAGCTCGCGGCCCCGGTCGTTATAGCCGTACCCCGTGGAGCCCGCGAAGTGATAGTCGCTGATCTTATTTTTCTGAAACGCCGATATAACCTTCCATTGGTTGCGTTCCGCAACTCGCTCGATTCCTCTGACCGCCGGGCTGACCCGCTCCTCCGCGGCCTCCGCCAGCCTCAGCAGCTTCTCGCTTGCCATTTCCATAGCTCCCGCCCGTTCCTCGTCTCCGATTACTCTGTATTCTCCCGCTGCTGCTCGGTTTGCTCATAGATCGCGAGCATAGCACCAAGCTTGTCGAACTGGGCGGCATTCACATGGACATCCAGCACCAGCTCTTCCCCGTCGATTTCCTGGGAGACGACATCGCCCAGCCGATACACGGTGGATACGACGTCCCCCGCTCCGGCCGGTACCCGAAACCGCTTCAAGCCGCCGGACATATGCTCCTGCACCTTCAGCTTTAGCCGTTCCATGTCGGGCCGGGAATAGGCCGATACGCGGATCGATTCACGGCCGCCCGATTCCAGCTCAAGCAGCGGGAAGTCCTTCGCCGGACACAGATCGATTTTGTTGAATACCGTAATCTGATCCTTGTGCTGGGCGCCGAGCTCCGCCAGCACCTCCTGCACGACCCGCATCTGGGTGCTGCGCATGTCCGACGAGCTGTCGACCACGTGCAGGATCAGATCGGCTTCATTCGCCTCTTCCAATGTCGCGCGGAACGCAGCAACCAAATCATGGGGCAGATTCTGGATAAATCCGACCGTATCGGTCAGCACGATTTCGCGCCCGTTCGGCAGCTCCAGCGTCCGTGTTGTCGGGTCAAGTGTGGCGAACAGCTGATTTTCAATATAGACATCCGCTTGCGTCAACTGCTTGAGCAGCGTCGATTTGCCCGCATTCGTGTAGCCGACCAGCGCCACCTGGTAGATGCCGGTTTTCTTGCGCCGCTCCCGGTGCAGCTTGCGATGCCTGGTCACCTCGTCCAGCTGGCGCTTCAAATCGGCAATTCGGTTGCGAATATGGCGGCGGTCCGTCTCCAGCTTCGTCTCGCCGGGGCCTCGCGTTCCGATGCCTCCGCCCAGCCTCGACAGGTTTTTGCCTTGGCCGGACAGCCTCGGCAGAAGATAGCTGTGCTGCGCCAGCTCCACCTGAATGATCCCTTCGCGTGTCTTGGCGCGCTGGGCAAAAATATCAAGGATCAGCTGTGTTCGATCGATGATCTTCACATCAAGCGCACCCTCCAGGTTGCGCACCTGCGCCCCGGACAGCTCCTGATCGAAGATGGCCGTGTTGCAGCCGAGCTCCTGCAGCATCGCGCGCAATTCCTCCACCTTGCCCTTGCCGATAAACCACGCTGGATCCGGCGTCTCCCGGTTCTGAGACATTGTACCGGCCACCGCGACGCCTGCCGTCTCCGCCAGACGGGCCAGCTCCTCCAGCGACTGCGCCGCTTCCTCTTCTGTTACTCGAGTGCCTCTCGTTACCGTCAGACTAACAAGCACGGCGCGCTCTTCTATGCCTTGCTCCACCTCATGTACGTCTTTTCTCATACCAGTCATTCTCCCCTTCGCCGTCCCGGAAAGGGAAGAACCTGATAGGAACGACCATCAGGCTCTTTCGCTTCCGGACTTATCAAAATTGTGTTTTCTCGCTGATGAATGCCTGCAGATCGGCGATCGCCACCCGCGTCTGTTCCATCGTATCGCGATCACGTACCGTAACCATGCCGTCCGTCTCCGACTCGAAATCGTACGTAATACAGAACGGTGTGCCAATCTCATCATGGCGGCGATAACGTTTGCCGATCGAGCCCGCTTCGTCGTAATCGACCATAAAGTGCTTGGCCAGATCGCCGAACACCTTCTCCGCACCTGCCGACAGCTTCTTGGAGAGCGGGAATACCGCAGCCTTATATGGCGCAAGCGCAGGATGCAAATGCAGCACGACGCGGCTGTCGTCTCCCTCCAGCTGCTGCTCCTCGTAAGCGTCGATGAAGAAAGCAAGCGTCACGCGGTCGGCTCCGAGCGAAGGCTCGATACAGTATGGAATGTAGCGTTCGTTCGTCTCCTGTTCGATATACGTGAAATCTTCGCCGGAATGCTCGCTGTGCTGCTTCAGGTCGAAATCGGTGCGGTCGGCGATGCCCCACAGCTCGCCCCAGCCGAACGGAAAACGGTATTCGATATCTGTCGTTGCATTGCTATAATGAGACAGCTCATCCTCGTTATGATCGCGCAGGCGGATGCTGTTCTCTTTCATGCCGAGCGTGAGCAGCCAGTCCCGGCAGAAGCTGCGCCAGTATTCGAACCACTTCAAATCCTCGCCTGGCTTGCAGAAAAACTCCAGCTCCATCTGTTCAAACTCACGCGTCCGGAACGTGAAGTTACCCGGTGTAATTTCGTTCCGGAAGCTCTTGCCGATCTGCCCGATGCCGAACGGCAGCTTCCGTCGCATCGTCCGCTGCACGTTCTTGAAGTTGACGAAAATGCCCTGCGCCGTCTCCGGACGCAAATAAATCTGGTTCGAGCTCGATTCGGTTACGCCCTGGAACGTCTTGAACATCAGATTAAACTGGCGGATTTCCGTATAATCCTGCGCGCCGCAATCCGGGCAAACAATCGAATGCTCGGCGATCAGCTCCTCCATCTGCTTGAACGTCATGCCGTCCACAATAATTTCAATGCCCTTCTCGCCGAGCGCATTTTCGATCAGCTTGTCCGCGCGGTGGCGTGCCTTGCATTTTTTGCAGTCGATCATCGGATCGTTAAAGTTGCCTACGTGTCCGGAGGCGACCCACGCTTGCGGATTCATCAATATCGCCGCGTCAAGTCCTACGTTGTACGGGGATTCCTGGATAAACTTTTTCCACCAGGCGCGCTTGATGTTGTTCTTCAGCTCTACGCCGAGCGGACCGTAATCCCAGGTATTTGCCAAGCCGCCGTACACCTCGGAGCCTGGAAAAATAAATCCTCTGTGCTTCGCCAACGCCACAATCTGATCCATTGCCACTGCCATCATTCATCGCTCTCCTTTAGCATACGTGACGGCTGCTTCAGCCGCCATTCAGACTTCGACTAAAACAAAAAACGCCCGTCCCACAGACGCCAGATTTCTCCGGCCTCTAGGGACGAGCGACGTGCGTGCCCGCGGTTCCACCCTGTTTGACGCACCTTGCGGCGCGCCCACTTTCCAACCTTCGCATACGGCTCCGAAACGCCTTCCCTGTCGATTCGCCTCCGGGCTTGCACCAATCCCCGGATCGCTGGATGCGAACACACAACAAGTACTCCTTCTCTTCATAGCCTGCGCAAATATTCCATTTTCGACAATAATCTTACCGATTTCGCGCGGCAAAGTCAAGGCGACCTACTTCAGCTTCAAATCCTCCGACCGAATTGACATGAGCTCCTGCTTGCTGGGCACAGTCGGGTAATGGTTCAGCACGCGCACCGCATGATGGCGTATCGCTTTCTCCAATATATTACGCACGTAGCGAGCATTCGAAAATGTGTACCAGGCGGAGTGCTTCTCCTCTTGCAGATGCAGCTTCAGCTTCTCCACAGCTTGGGGCATCAGCACATATTCGCGTTCCTTGGCCATTTTTTCGGCGATTTGAAGCAGCTGCTCCACCGTATAATCGGGAAATTCCACCTGGATCGGAAAGCGGGATGGCAGCCCCGGGTTCGTGCTCAGGAATTCGTCCATTTCGTCCGGGTAACCCGCCAGGATGAGAATAAAATCGTTCTTCTTGTCCTCCATCCCTTTCACCAGACAGTCGATCGCTTCCTTGCCGAAATCCTTCTCCCCGCCGCGCGCCAGGCTGTACGCCTCGTCGATGAAGAGAATGCCGCCCATCGCTTTTTTCATCAGCTCGCGCGTCTTGAGCGCCGTATGTCCGATATACTCACCAACCAGATCGGCACGCTCCACCTCGACCAGATGCCCCTTGGAGAGCACGCCCATCGCATGGAACAGCCGAGCGACGATGCGAGCGACCGTCGTTTTGCCCGTCCCGGGGTTCCCCTTGAAAATCATATGATACACATGCTGATTGCCCGCAAGCCCTGCGTCGAGCCGGTAACGGGATACTTGAAGCATCGCGTAAATTTCGTATACAAGCTCCTTGACATTATCGAGGCCGATCATTTGCTCCAATTCACGGAATATATCGGTAAAAGGCCCCTCACTCGCCATTTGCTTGCCGATGACCTGCTTGCCGGCTTCGGACAGCGGCACCGCGTGCGAGATCGGCTGCGGCGGCTCCGGCTGCCGTAACACGATATGAATTTGGTGCGAGGCCCTTGCGCCACGGAGCGGATCGTCTTGCGTTCCTTGCCCGTTCATGCGAGTGCATCCCCCCGTTCTTCCTACAAGCTTATGGCGGGGCGGCCTTGTCCTATGACTCGGACGAAGCGCGCCGCTTCGCCCAGCTGACATACCCGATACACATCGCGGCAACCGCAATCGGAGCAAGCAAATACGCGTCCGAGAACGGAGCGACAAAGGCGCAGCAGAGCGAAGCGATCAATGCCGAAGCCCGGCCGATCGGGTCGCGCCACAGCAGCTTGACACAGGCGAACGAAGCAATGATATAGACAAAAATACCGAGCGTGGTCGGGAAGAGGATCAGCTCGCTGACCGGAATGGTCCAAAGAAAGCTCGCCAGGAGCACCAGAGTGTTCGTAACTAGAAAGAAACCGACGCTCCGATGCGGCGTGCCGCGGCTGTTAACGGAGAGAAACCAGCGCGGAAGCTGCCGCTGCTCGGCAAGCGAATAGCTGAGCCGCGAGGAGCTCGCCAAATAGACATTCAAGGTGCCGGCACAGACGATACAAGCAATGATCGCTGTGGCAAAACCTGCGGATACACCGATGGCCTGACTCATCAGCGCTGCAAGCGGCGCGTCAACGACAGCCGAAGCCGACTCCCCATATCGGTGTGTCCCAACAGTGACGATGGCGAGCAGTACATACACGGCGCCGATCAGAAATACACTCGACCACGTTGCGCGCATCACATCACGCTGCGGATTGCGAAACTCGGGAACGAGATGGGTGATCGTCTCCCACCCGAAAAACGCCCAGAAGATGAGAACGCACGCGCTGCCAATCCCACTCAAGCCGTACGGTGCGAACGGTTCAAAGTGGACCAGGCTCATATTCGGCAGCGAAAAACCGATGGTCAATAAAAGCAGAAGCAACACAGCCCCGCTCAAGATCAACGAGAACGTCGCACTTGCTTTCATTCCGAACCAATTAGTAACAGCGGCCGCAAGCAGAAACAGGAACGCAATTCCATATGTCCATGGCAATGAAAGTCCGAACACCGCCGCGATGTAGCCGGCTCCGGTCAAGCCGACTACCGCCTGTCCGGTGCATACCCATACGAAAAAAAACCAGCCGACTACCGCGCTCGGCATGGAACCAAACGCGGCCCCGACGATTGTAGCGATGCCTCCGTAGTTTTGGTACTGCAAGGACAGCCTGGCGAATGTATAGGCTAGCGGAATGCTAAGCAGTGACATGACGATCCACGCAACGATAGATGCGGGGCCCGCTACCGAGGCTGTATATCCAGGCAGGATTAAGATCCCGG
>JBEPYM010000048.1:0-20771 GCA_041641375.1 Paenibacillus sp. | reverse complement strand
GCAGACCGAGATGCTGCTGAATATAAGAGAAGATCAGCTGCCCTTCGCGACCTGCGTCACATGCATTGATCAAAGCCTCCGATCGCCCTGCCAGCTCCCGAATGATATCGAGCTGACTTTTGGTCCGCGGGTTAGGCACAAGCTTGAACCGCTCCGGAATAATCGGCAGATCCTGGATGCTCCACTTCTTGTATTTATCGTTGTAATGGTCCGGCTCGGCTAATCCGAGCAAATGCCCGATGGCCCACGTAATAATGTATTGCTGCCCTTCAAGATGTGTCCGTTTATTGACCGCTTTCGGTTCGATCGCGGCTGCGATGCTTCGGCCCATATCCGGTTTCTCGGCTATTACTAACGTTTTCAATTCGGATTCCCAACTTCCTATAGCTGACTGTCATCGTCCATTATAGCAGAAAAACAGCCCGCAGAGCGTCTCTGCAGGCTGCTTGCCTTCTTTCATCTAATCTCGCGCAGGCGAAACGTTAATTTCAGGAGAAGTGATTTTGTCATAAAACTCGGTAAATTTATCCCGATCTGCGGATGCGCGGGCAGCCATCGCAATGCGAGGGTGCTCATTAAGAAGCCCCGTTACCATATAGGGGATGATGTAGCCCCACTCCCACTTCTCGCGGGTAACGAGCATGTGCTTTTCAATGAATTCAAGCAGCGGTCGAAGCTCATATTTCGGATTTTTCAAATAGCCGACCAGCAGCTCGGTATTGCAGTTGCCCGCCGCGCGTCCCATTCCATATACGCTGGAGTCAAGGAAGGTAACGCCCTTCTCAAGTGCAAGGAGTGTATTGGAGAACGCCAGCTGCATATTGTTGTGAGCGTGGAAGCCAAGCGTCTTGTCTGGAAGCAGCGACTGGAATTTCGATACCAGGTAGTCGGTATCGCGGTGGTCAAAGTTCCCGTAGGAATCAACGACATAAACGACATCTACCGGCGATTTGCGAATTTCCTCGAACGCCTCGATCAGATCGTTCTCCATGACATGGGACAGAGCCATAATGTTAATGGTCGTCTCGTAGCCCATTCGGTTAAATTTGTTCACAAGATCCAGACCCTTGTCCACGTCTTGAATATAACAGGCTACCCGAATCAGATCGAGCTGGCTTTGCTCACGGGGGAGAATATCGCTCTCATCGACGCGGCCGATATCGACAAGCGCTGATAATTTCGTATCCGATTTCTTCGATATGACCTCGCGCAGAAATCCCTCATCAAGAAAGCGCCAAGGGCCTGCTTCCGCGCCCTTCAGCAGCCGCGGCGAGTTCTTGTACCCGATCTCCATATATTCGACGCCCGCCTGGGATAACAGCCGATATAAATCCTGTACAAATTCAACGCTGAAATCCCAATTATTGACGAGGCCGCCATCCCTTATGGTACAATCCACTATTTTCGCGTTTGGAACCGTCATCTCACCATGTCCTCCTTGATTCATCCGCCGAATCGGCAAGTATATCGCCTATTGTAGCATAAGTTGGATGGAAATATCACGACTTTTTCGCTTTACATGTTTCCTACGTTGAAGCGACGCAGAACGAGCCGCTCTATAGAGCGGCCCGCTGGGCTTCCGCCAGCTTCCGTAAGCGAAGTCTTTTCCATACAACACCATGGCTCGGCGAAAATAGGAGGGCCATAACGAAGAGCAGACCGGCGACACTCACCATACATCCCGCAATCGACGCGTCGAGCACATAAGCGGCTGCATAGCCAAGCACGGCGCTGGCGGAACCAACTCCCGCAGCGATCAGCAGCATCCGGCTCAGCCTCTCGGTCAGCAGGTACGCGGTAGCGGCCGGTACGGTTAACATTCCGACAACAAGAATCGCGCCCACGCTCTCAAACGACGCCACCGTCGTCACCGAGACAAGTCCCATGAGCAGGTAGTGAAAGAATGCGACCGGGATTCCGATCGCTGCGGCCAGAGCTGGATCGAAGGAGCATAGCTTGAACTGCTTATAGAACAGCCCGATCACCACTACATTAGCCAGCAGAGCACCTCCCGCTCCCCATATCGCCTTCGGTCCGATGGAGTATCCGAACAGCTCAAGCGTATTCCAGGGAACGTAGGCAATCTCTCCGTACAGGACGCAGTCCAAATCCAGGTCCACACGATTTGCAAACAGGGAGATCAGTACGATGCCGATGGAGAACAGTGCGGTAAATACGACACCGATGGATGCATCCGCCTGAACGCCCCCGTTCTGAAACATCTGGATCAGAAATACGGTCACCAGCCCGAGTACCGCCGCGCCCATCATCAGGAATAGAGAATCCCTTGTGCCGCTGAACAGGAATGCGATGACAATGCCGGGCAGCACGCTATGCGAGATCGCATCGCCAATCATCGACATTTTGCGGAGAACGAGAAAAACGCCCACGGTGCTGCATGCGACCGCAACAAGGATGCCCGTCACAATAATCAGCAAATCATTCACAGGGACCTCCCCCCTTTCACTGCAGGGACATGGCGCTGATCACTGAGAATTTCAGCTTTCACCCGGTATCTGCGCAGCGCCTTCGCTAGAAGGCCGCGTTTTGGAGCGAACAGCACTGAAATACCGAACAGCAGCGTTGCAGCCAATACAGCTAGCGGTCCGGTTGGCATAGAGCCGGCCAGCGTACTCAGAACGGTGCCGACAATGCCCGAAATCGCTCCGAACAGCCCGGACAGCAGGACCATGACCCCTAACGTATCCGTCCAAAATCGGGCGGCGACGGAAGGTGTAATCAGGAGCGCAGCCATAAGTACGACACCCACCGCCTGAATGCCCACCACGACCGCGATGACGATGAACAGCATCAGCAGCTGCTCCAGCGCGGCTACCGGGAATCCGAGCCCTCTGGCAAATCCGGGATCGAAGCATATCAGCTTTAATTCCTTGAACAACAGCAGACATCCGCCGACCAATACGACGGAAATGATGGCCATTGTCGTTACATCGGAGGGAACCATCGATGCTGCCTGACCAAACAGAAATTTATCAAGTCCGCTCTGATTGCCGAGCGCGGAGTGCTGGATCTTGGTAAGCAGCACGATACCGAAGCCAAAAAAAACGGACAATACAATACCGAGCGCAGCATCCTGTTTAATCCGTGAATGCCTCGTCATGTATCCGATCCCGAAGGTGGCGGCCAGGCCGGCGACACCGGCGCCGACCAAAAACCACAGAATCGATTTGACACCGGTAAGCATAAACGCAATACAGACGCCGGGGAGTGCGGCGTGGGCAAGCGCGTCGCCCATCAGCGATTGCTTCCGCAGATAGGCAAAGCTGCCCAGAACGCCGCTCGACAAGCCAAGCAAAGCGCAGCCAAGAAGAATCCAGCGAGTATTCGGGTCGTTCAGCAAATCAATAAGGAACGGCATACGCTCACCTCGTTGACACGATCACGGGGGCGCCATCCTCGCGCTCTATTACCGCGAGCCTTCCCCCATATGTGCGCTGCAGATTTTCACCGGTAAACACCTGCGCAGTAGGACCGACATCAATCAAGCCGACGTTGAGCAGCATCACCCAGTCAAAGTATTCCTTAACAGTCGCGAGATCGTGATGGACGACGAGCACGGTTTTGCCTTGCTCCTTCAGCTCATTCAGTAAAGTGATGATCGCCTTCTCTGTTGCCGCATCCACCCCGACGAACGGTTCATCCATCAAATAGAGGGAGGCTTCCTGAGCAAGCGCCCGAGCAAGAAAGATACGCTGCTGCTGCCCGCCCGAGAGCTGTGAAATTTGGCGATCGGCATACTCTTCCATCCCAACCTTGCTAAGGCAATCCATCGCCGCTGCCCGGTCCTTGGCGCCTGGGCGCTTCAGCCACCCAAGCCGGCCGTAACGCCCCATCATGACGACATCCAGGGCATTCGTCGGAAAGTCCCAATCGACCGACTCCCGCTGCGGCACATATCCGACCGATTTTCTCGCTTCTTTGTATGGACGGCCAAAAATAGCAACCTCTCCGGAAACACGAGGCACGAGCTCCAGGATCGATTTGATCAGTGTTGATTTGCCCGCTCCGTTCGGTCCCACGATACCGACGAGCGTTCCGTTCGGAATATCGAAGCTGACTTGCTCAAGAACCGGCTTTTTTTGGTAAGCAACGGTCAAGCCTGTGACAGACAGCGGGGCAGTCGAGTGGATCATGAGATGCACTTCCTTCCTTGTTGCAAGTAGAGGACGATTATTTCAATGCTTTTACGATCGTATCCACATTATGGCGAACCATTCCCATGTAGGTTCCTTCCGGTGTTCCTGCTTTTCCCATCGCATCGGAGAACAGCTCGCCTCCGATCGATACGATATGGCCCTTTTCCTTCGCGCCCTTCACTACTGCTTCAATCGAACGCTTCGGGATGCTGGATTCCACAAACACAGCCTTGATTTTATTGGAAACGAGGAAATCGCGAAGCTCGGATACGTCCCGGGAGCCGTATTCAGCAGCCGTCGACAACCCTTGCAAGCCTCGAACCTCAATCCCATACGCTCTGCCGAAATAGCCGAACGCGTCATGAGCGGTAACA
Source organism: Paenibacillus sp. (assembly GCA_041641375.1). Classification (GTDB taxonomy): domain Bacteria; phylum Bacillota; class Bacilli; order Paenibacillales; family YIM-B00363; genus Paenibacillus_AK. The sequence goes on along the minus strand of JBEPYM010000048.1, from coordinate 16,240 downwards.
AGGACGCGCTGTCCTTGCGGGATGGAAGCAATTTGCGTCTTAGCGTATTCGTGCAGCTGCTTCAGCTCGATCAGATAGGCAGCTGCATTGCTCTTGTATAAATCAGCATGGGCGGGATCGGCTGCGGCCAGCTCGTCGCGAATCTTCTCGACAGCTTTCATCCACAGTGTCACGTCAAACCAGACATGCGGGTCGTATTCCTCCCCCAAATCCTTGTCCCCTTCCATCAGCAGACTTCGATCGATTCCGTCCGTCACCGCAATGGCCTTTTTCGATTTCTTAAGTATTTCTGCCATCTTGCCTTCGAGATACAAGCCGTTATAGAAGACGAGATCCGCTTTTTCAATCTTTCTGACATCCCCCTGAGACGCCTTATAGACATGGGGATCTACACCCGGCTTCATCAATCCGGTTACTTGAACCTTATCCCCGCCTACCTTCTCGACAATATCGGTTATCATTCCGATCGTTGTCGTAATCGTCAGCTTTCCATCTCCGGTAGCCGCCTTGTCGACTAACGCGCAGCCAATCGCACCTACTGTCAGCAATAAAGCCAATCCTAACGCCAACCATGCTTTCCCTCTCATCCTTCAATCTCTCCCATCTCATTCTAAGGTTTCGGACGTGCAATAGAGTTGCCCTTGCGCAACATTAAGGGTAAAGAGAAAGGCCAAGCTGCTTGTTTTGCGCCTAACCTATACTATTATCTTACACCAAAATAGTTGCCTGTTCAAATCTTTTTTTCGCTTGTGCAACATATTCGTCCGGTCGTTGGTCATTTTTAACAATTGTTAAGATTAATAAAATAATTCAAAAAAGCGGACATCCCCTATCCACAGGGCGTGTGGCAAATGGTAAGATAAAGGATGAATTTGCTCAGAGGGAGAGTCGGCATGTCGGAGGTAAGATGGAAGTCCGTTATTGAACATATAAATGCAGCCGTTCTGGTCGAGGATGAGCAGGGCCGTATCGCCTTGGCGAACCGCCAGGCCTATCAATTGCTGTTTCCAATTGGACAGCCCGAATCTCTCATAGGAAGAAGCTTGGTCGAATGCCGCGAGCTATGCAGACTTGACAGCGCGGACGCGAATGTATTGTTCTCGTATGGGGTCGGGGAGTTTCAGGACCATGAAATCAGTCTGACCGATGGCACCATTCTCGTTCGCTCGAGGGTTCCGCTCCTTGAAGACGACCATGTGCTGGGAGTTCTTTGGCAGTTCCGCAACGTAACCGTTACGCGCAAAGCACTGCGTGCCCTGCGCGAGAGCGAAGAACGATATCGAAAGCTGATCGAGGTTTCTCCGGATCCTGTTTTTGTCCATTGCGAAGGACTGGTTGTATTTGCGAATGAGAAAGCGAAACAATATTTTGGCGTCGAGCATGTTGACGAGCTGCTCGGACGAAGCATCATGGAATTTATTCATCCCGACGATCACGAGTTGTCGCGCATGAGACTGGAGAAGGCCAAACATTCGAATGCAGCGCTTGATTTGACCGAGCTGAAGCTGGTCAGCAGCAAGGGTGAAATTATGGACGTAGAGGTGTCTGTCTCGCCCATTACGTATGAAGGCAAGCAAGCCTTCATCGGTATCGCTCGCAACATCACGGAGCGCAAGCTTCAGGAGCAGCGGCTTCAGGAAGCCAATGAGATGCTGCGCCGTCTTTCGCATATGGATGGATTGACCGGCATTCCGAATCGTCGTTATTTCGACGAAACGATGAACCGAGAATGGAAACGCGGTGCCCGCAATTCCACCCCGCTCTCTGTCATCATGATTGACATCGATTGTTTTAAGGATTATAACGATTATTACGGACATCAAGGGGGCGACGAATGTTTGAAGCTTGTCGCTGACACGCTGTCCAAGCATCTGGACCGGACGACGGATTTTATTTCTCGCTTCGGTGGCGAAGAATTCGCCGTCATACTGCCCGAAACAACCCGCAGCGGCGCCGCGCATGTCGCCGAAAAGCTGCGCAAGGCAGTAGAAGCGCTCGCCATCCCGCATAAGCAGTCGAAGGTTGGCGCAACCGTCACGATCAGTGTGGGCGCAGCCGGCATCGTTCCGAACGCCTTCACGAGGATGGAAGAGTTGATCGCTCAAGCGGATAAAGCGCTGTATCAGGCGAAGCAGAACGGACGCAACCGGGTTCAATTGTTTTAAGCATGGATAAACTTAGGGGAATCCAACAGGAGAACTGATTATGACCACCTATAAATTGATCGCTATCGATATCGACGATACGCTGTTGAACGACCGCCACGACATTACGCCTGCCACACGCAATGCGCTCAAGCTTGCCGTGGATCAAGGAGTAATCGTCACGTTAGCAACCGGCAGAATGTATGCATCCGCCAAGCAAATTGCCGGCTCCCTGCAGCTCGATGTGCCTCTCATTACGTATCAAGGCTCGCTCGTCAAGACGCTGCTTGAAGGCGAAGTGCTGTACGAGCGATGTGTCCCTGAGGACAGTGCCGTCAAGCTCTATGAATATTGCGAGGCTAACGACCTCCATCTACAGCTGTATGTCAACGACCTTCTGTATGTGAAGGAAGCGAACGCCAAAGCGGATGCCTATGCCAAGCTGTCCAATATTCCGTACCGGGTAGAGCGCGACTTTGCGTCGCTTGTTCGCAAGCCGTCGACCAAGCTGTTAATCATCGATGAACCCGACATATTGGATGGTCATATCCCGATCCTGCGCGGCATTCTTGGACCGGATGTCCATATTACCAAGTCCAAGCCGAATTTTCTTGAGGTGGTTCATCGGGAAGGGACCAAAGGGGATGCGCTGCGTTTCCTTGCCAGCCGCTACGGCTGCAGGATGGAGGAGACGATTGCAATCGGCGACAGCTGGAATGACCTGGAGATGATTGAAGCGGCCGGTTTGGGCGTCGCGATGGGGAATGCGGTAGCACCGCTCAAGGAACGCGCCGACTTCATTACATCCAGCAATAATGAAGACGGCGTCGGACGCGTCATTGAGCAGTTTGTACTCAACCATAATTAGAACAGCTCCAGAATAACGTTGGCGGTTTCTTCAATCGCCTTGTCCGTAACGTCAAGGAGTGTGCAGCCGAGCCGATCCGCAAGCGTCCGCGCGTACTGCAGCTCCTCGCGAATCCGGTTTACATCGGCATATTGGGCGCTTGGCGGAAGTCCCAGCGTCTTCAGACGCTCGTTGCGGATTTTCAGCATTTGGCCTTCCGTCATCGTCAGCCCGATGATCTTGCGGCTTTCGATATGAAACAGCTCCTTCGGCACCTTCACCTCCGGTATAAGCGGAAGATTTGCTACCTTGTAGCCCTTATGCGCAAGGAAAATACTGAGTGGAGTTTTGGAGGTGCGCGAAACTCCGATTAACACAATTTGCGCCTCCAGCAAGCATTGCGGATCACGACCGTCGTCAGCGCGGACGGCGAATTCGATCGCCTCCACCCTGCGGAAATAATCCGCGTCCATCTCGTGGAGCAGCCCCGGCTGCCGCTTGGGCGATCCGTCGAACGTATCCATAAACGCCTGCATCATCGGTCCCATTATGTCGACGCTTCGCACCTTCAATCTTTGTGCTTCCTCCCGCATCACCTCTCGCAGATGCGGCTGTACGAGCGTATACGCGACAAACCCCCCGCTTTTGGCCGCCTCCTCTACAATCGCACGAATTTCCGCTTCGTAGCGAATATGGCCGAACTTCCTCAGCTTGACTTGATCCGCATTGAACTGCCGCACGGTTGCTCTGGCTACCGCCTCGGCTGTTTCCCCCAGAGAATCGGACAATATATAGAGCACATAGGGCTTTTCGTTCATTGCCCTTCCGCCTTCCGAATATACACCTCAAAGCGGTGCGGGTGCTTGTTCCTCTCATCTACCGTCCCCGCCACCTGCTCAACCAGTTCCCAGTCAGACTCATCGTATTCCGGAAAAAAGGTGTCCGCCTCGAAATCACCCTCTACCCGAGTAATATACAGACGATCCGCCAAGTCAATCGTCTGCCGATAGATGTCGCTTCCTCCGAACACATAGATGTCCCGGTCCCGATAGCGCTCCAGTGCTTCTTCCACCGAATGCGCAATCTCGCAGCCATCACGGGCGTATAGCGGATCGCGGGTTATGATTACGTTCGTCCGGCCAGGAAGCGGTCGTCCGATTGATTCATACGTCTGCCGCCCCATGAGCAGGACATGACCCATCGTAATGTTCTTCGCACGATCCAGATCCGCCGGCAGTCGCCAGGGGAGCGTATTGCTCCTGCCGATCTCCCTCCTGCTCCCCATCGCCCAGATCAAGCTTATCGAACCCTGTTTCGTCATGAAATTCATCCTCCTGGTAGCAAGTTTTATGACCTGCAAGCATATGTATGGTCCATGTACTCCATTAAGGCGAGAGGAGTCTGAACAATGATTGTACATACTGCGCAGCCGTTGACGCCCGCTCAGGAACACGTGTTCTGGCTGGAGGTGCTTGAGGATCACGCCTTTTTTGTAAGAAACCACCTGGCCCCGATCGAGACGGCATACATCCAGCAAGCGCAAGCTTTTATCGAACGTTTTCAGCGGCATCTTCGTGAGCTTTGCGATATTCAGGACAATCCTCAGGATGTCGCCTCCGAAACGTGGCAGTCGTTCGCCCGAAATGTATATCCGACGGCCGCGGACTATTTTCAGTTCGAAGGTCATCTGCAGAACCGTCGAATCGTCAACGACGTTCTGTTGAATCTAACACCGACTTATTTTAACGGCACCTTAAATGAAAATCAGGAATATCTCCGGCTGCTGTCGTTCTACATCAACGGCCACGAGCCCGTCCAGCTTCCATTGTGGGATTTGCTGCAGCTGTGGCTGGAGGACCAGCTCGGTCATGCCGTGCTTCTCCGAAACGCGCTCGACCCGGTTGAATTTGGGCTCTCGGAGCAGGCAAGCCGCTTCTCGCAAGCGTTCCAGGCGTATATCGTCAAAAACAACGCCATTCGAGGCTACCTGCGATTTACAGAGCCCAACTTTCCGGCGCAGCGGCATTTCGCAGCGACAGTTGCCGGGACGACTGTTGAGTTTTATCGGTTCGTCCAGACGATTGTCGCTCAGTACAGGCACACCACTCTGCTCAGTCGAACGACACTTCGATTTCTCGAGCATCATTTTCCGGAAACCTGTTATTTGCTGATTAAGCTTTCCGCATTCGCGGAAGGAGTTGAACTTCCGCAGGACTGCAGCCTGACCAAGCCGGGATTTACGCAGGACCAGGTGCCGCCCCGGGAATGGATATAAACCGCCTCATACCAACAGCTCACGTCTGTCTACAGACGTGAGCTGTTTCGTTTACTCCCGTTCAGAAAAATAAATATGGGTTGCTGTGATTTGAGCGCCAAGCTCCAGCAAACCGAACGAATAGCTCGGTTGTCTACGCTTGTCCGTCGGTGAACCTGGATTAAACAGCAAAGTTGAACCGCGATGCTCCAGCAGCGGAACATGAGAATGTCCGAACAAGATCACATCAGGTTTGGCTGGAAATAAGGCGTGCCAAGCGTTGTCCGCCGCAGATCGCCAGCCATCGCCATGATGAAGTCCGATTCGCCGGCCGCCAAGCGACAGCACTTTGGTGCGACCGAATCTTCGCTCCATATCGTCCCCGTCGTTATTACCGGCAATCCCGTCAACCGGAGCAATTTCCTCCAGCCAGTAAAGAACCTCCAGATCGGTCCAGTCTCCCAGGTGGAGAATCTGATCAACGCCTGCCAGACCATCCATAAGCGCCTTCGGCAGGCGCTTGGCGCGGGAGGGCATATGCGTATCAGCGACAACGCCCACCTTCATGTTAATCGTCCAGTACGGCAGTAATATGCTTCCTGGTTATGGACCAGTGAGACGTATTCCAGGTTTGCTGCCCTTTCTCGATCCGCATAATTTGTGGCGATGCGTGCTTCAGAGACAAATCCTCGGCAATCTGATTCGAAACCGGGCGAGACTCGATGACCTTCACCAGCACATATTCGGCGGATGGATTCGGTTTGCCGCCTAAATAATCGTCAAATTCCTCCAGCGCAGAGGCGCTCACCGGACAAGCTGTACTGTGCTTGAACAAGACGACCGGCTTTTTGTCAGAAGCGCTCTTCACGTCCTGCCACTGCTCCAGCGTCGTAATTTCACGCCAATTCATTGAAAATCCCCCTTCCACTATCTCTCTTATTGTATCGTTAGAGGAGCGGGGTTTCAACCTGTGGTGCAATCTGTGGAGCAATCGAAACCGGCTGCAGCCGGTAGCCGCCCTTGGAATAATAGTCCGATTGAATCAAAGTAAATTCGCCATGCTTCTCTCTGAGCAATTGATATTCGATCGGAGTCAATGTGCGAGCGATGAGCTTATGTAGATGGCGTTCGCACAGATGAAGCTCTACTTCGTCCGCATACAGGATGGCCGGCGAACAGCAGATCTCGCACTCATGCTGCTCCATCAAGCTTCGGAACGATTTGATTTGCGAGAGTGGAACACCCCCGCACATATATTGAAGCTGATGTGAGGGGCATAATACGATCCGTTCTCTACCGTTATCAAGAATTGCAAGCAGCGGCTTATGATCAACACCGCAGCCGGATACACTGCAAGTCAACATCTTCTTCATCCTCCCGCATTTCCATTCTATGAATCTAGTATATGCGGGGAAATTTGCAAGAAATGTCGCAATTGCGTGTCGAAAAGCGGATAGTTTTCGACGTTACACCAGCACCCCAGTGCGCTCATTCTCCCATATTTTGACGATCACCATAACGGTATACGTGGTTGCTCCTGACGGAACGACCTGCTTGACGATCACGTCATGCGGCTGTGTTCGATTGATCGCGGCGATACGTGCGCGGGCTTGCTCAAGTGCGTCCGATAAGGATTGACTTGCTTTCGTTTCGATGTCCATAAAAAATTCTCGAATACGCATGATTGTTGCCTCCTTTAATGGTATATCTGTTGAATGGTTGTATATTCAATATATGGCTAAGGTCTTGTTCGATATGACCAAACGTTTTGTCCTAGGACAAGGGAGAATAACCGACCTGATCAGTTAATTGAGCCATCACGAAATATCCGTCCTCCGTCGGATGAACCATGTCATCGGAAAGCAGCTCCATCCTGCCTTCGAACGCTTCTTGCAGGGAAACAACCTGGATATGGGGCCGCTGTATGCGTCGAAGATGCTTGTTAAGTCGGTTGATCCAGAAGGTAGCCTCGTCAATTTCGGGAAACGGATTGTACAGATTCAGAAAGCGCACTGCATATGGCTTGCTCGGATCGGTTCTTGCCTGTTCAATGGCAGCGACGATTCGCCTAACGGCTACGAGGAAGGTACGAAGCGCTTCGGTCAGCAGCCGCCGATCGCCTGCCGCATAATAGGCTCTTGCTGCATGGAGCAAGTCGTTCCCCCCTACCGTAACCGTAATCAAATCCGCCCTTCCTGCATAGTCCGAGAGCTTGGCGTCCGTTTCCAGCAGATCAGCTGTATCGTTTGCCGTTGCGCCGACTATACCTCCGTTATAGAATCGCACCTTCCTGCCGAGCGCTTTCTCCGCCATGACACACAATTGAGCCGGAAAGCTTTTGTCCGGGTGTACCCCATGGCCGTAGGTTAAAGAGTCACCGATTGCCAAATACAACATGCAGTCCATACGCCGGATCCCCCCGATACCAGTTGTTGTAGTATCATATGGCGGAGGCTCCGGTTTTGGGCTTGTCCTACAGTATTTTTTCTCCCAGGAAGGATGCGGCAAGCGCTACGGCGGCTTCGGCTGTCCGGTTGGACGTATCCAGAATTGGATTGACCTCAACCAATTCGGCACTTGTAACGATGCCGGCTTCAGCCAGAAGCTCCATAGCCAAGTGCCCTTCCCGATACGTAATTCCGCCATATACCGGGGTGCCGACTCCTGGAGCGTCCCCCGGATCGAGTCCGTCAAGATCAAGGCTGAGATGAACGCCGTCTGTATGAGCAGTCACTCTTGCGATCGCTTCGTCCATTACCTTCGACATCCCAAGGCGGTCGATGTCATGCATCGTGAACACCGTGATTTGCAGCTCTCGGAGAAAGCGGCGCTCTCCCGGGTCAATGGATCGGGCGCCGATGATCACTACATCTTGAGGCAGGATGACTCGGTCGATGCCGCCGACAGCCGTCAGCTCCGGATGACCGAAGCCGAGTGCTACAGCCAGCGGCATGCCGTGAATATTTCCAGTCGGTGTCGTATCCGGCGTATTGACATCGGAGTGAGCATCGAACCAGATCACCCCCATACGGGAAAACCGTTTCATTGCACCCTTCATTGTTCCGATTGAAATACTGTGATCGCCGCCAAGAACAAGTGGGAATGTCCCTTCTTCCAACACACCGAAGACATGCTCGGACAGCTTCTGGCTCACGCTCGTAATTTCCGCAAGAAATTTGGCGGTGTTGCCTTCAGCTCCGTAGTCGGGTGGGTGACGGACGACCATATCCCCCATATCCTTGACCTTGCAGCCAATGGACTCCAGTCTTTGTTGAATTCCGGCACAGCGGAGTGCACTCGGTCCCATATCGACACCTCTCCGGTCAGCCCCCAAGTCCATCGGCACACCGATCAAGGCAATTGATTTCGGACGATGCTCGCGATGCTTCGCCTTCATTCCGGTTCCCCCGCTTTCACTTTCGCAGCATTCCTTTGATCACGAACCACAGATTGGCAGGCCGTTCGGCGATGCGGCGGCTGAAGTAGGGATACCACTGCGCTCCGAACGGTGTATACACTCTCACCTTGTAGCCTTCCTCAACCAGTCTGAGCTGCAGTGAGGAAGCAATACCATAGAGCATTTGAAATTCAAAGCGGTTTCTGGAGATTCGATGCCGTTCCGCATATGCTTTCATTTCCTGAATTAACCGCTCGTCGTGTGTCGCTGCGGCAACATAGCAGCCATCCGCCATATGAGCGAAGACAAGGTCTGCAAAATTGCGATCGACATCCCGTTTCGACGGGAACGCGACATCGCGCGGTTCCTTATAGGCTCCTTTGACGATTCTCAGGTTCGAACCTATTGAAGCCAAATCCTTTCGATCCTTCTCCGATCGGTACAAATAGGACTGTAGCACGAGTCCAACCGTATCGACCCCGAATTCTCCCGCCAACTCCCGATACAGATCGATCGTTACCTGGGTAACAGAAGAGTCTTCCATATCGATACGGATAAACTGTCCGTTGTCTTTCGCGAAAGCAAGGAGCCTGCGCATTTGCTCCAGACAGTAACGAGGATCGATGGACAAGCCGAGCTGAGTCAGCTTGACGGACACGTTTGAATTCAGCCCGTATGCGCGGATGGCATCCATCGTACGCAGCACCATTGTCGCCGCAGCTTCTGCCGTTTCACGGTCCGACACGCTTTCTCCCAAATAATCCAGTGTCACGAGCAAACCCTGCCGATTCAGCCGCTGAACCTGTTGAACCGTGTCCTCCAGCAGCTCCGCCGCAACAAAGCGTTGAACACCGATTTTCATGCCGTATTTACCAAAGAATCCAGCCACCGCGCGATTGCCCGCAGCAGTTAGCACCGCTTTGCGCATTAAGCCCGTCCAGAACAAGCGGGATCTCCTCCTGACTCTGCCCTTACAGTTTTTCGGATATCAGCTTGGGCTGAGTGAATTGAAGCAAATAATCCGGCCCCCCGGCCTTGGAGTCGGTTCCCGACATATGAAACCCGCCGAACGGATGAACGCCGACGATCGCTCCCGTACATTTGCGGTTCAAATACAGGTTGCCGACATGAAATTCACTGCGGGCACGCTCGAGCTTTTCCCGGCTTCTCGTATACACCGAACCTGTCAAGCCATATTCGGTATTGTTCGCAATGTCTAGCGCCTGGTCAAAATCCCGAGCTTTGGTAAAGGCCAGGACGGGACCGAAAATTTCCTCTTGCATAATAACTGCATCTTGAGCTGCATCGGCAAAAATCGTCGGTTCAATGTAATACCCATTCTCGGGCCCCGGTTGACCGCCGAATACAAGCCGAGCTTCCTTCTTGCCCGTTTCGATGTAGGCTAGAATTCGATTGTAGGCGTGCTCGTCGATGACCGGCCCCATGTCGAACTGAGGCTCACGTACATCACCGAGCTTCAGCTGTCCCGTAAGCTCCGTCACACGCTGCAGCACCTGATCGTATACGCGTTCATGAATGATCGCACGGGAGCAGGCTGAGCACTTCTGCCCCGAGAAGCCGAACGCACTTGCGGTAATGCCGCGCGCCGCTTCCTCCAGATCGGCGTCGTCGTCGACGACGATCGAGTCCTTGCCGCCGAGCTCGCCGATAAACCGTTTGAGCCACAGCTGGCCGGACGAGGTTTTCGCTGAGAGCTCAAAGATGCCGAGTCCAACCTCGCGTGAACCGGTAAAGGCAATAAACCGGGTCAGCTTGTGCGAAATGAGATCGTTGCCGATCTCAGAGCCGCTTCCGGGCACATATTGCACGACACCTGGAGGCAGTCCGGCATCCAGCAAGATTTCGAGAAACTTGTAGGCAATAACCGGGGTTGTGCTGGCCGGCTTCAACACGACCGTGTTCCCGGCGACAATCGCCGCCGTCGTCATGCCGACCATAATTGCCAACGGAAAGTTCCATGGCGGAATCACGACCCCGACGCCGAGCGGAATATAGCGGAGATCCGTATTTTCTCCCGGCATGGGTATCAGCTTTCGGGACGACGTCTCCTCCATCTCCATCATCTGACGAGCGTAATATTCCATGAAGTCGATGGCTTCAGCTGAATCGGCGTCCGCCTCTGAACGGGTTTTGCCTGCTTCAAGCAGCAGCCAGGCGCTGAACTCATGCTTGCGGCGGCGCAATATTGCCGCTGCCTTCAGCAAAATTCTGGCGCGATGATGCGCAGGCGTGCGCGCCCACGACTGCAGCGTCCGATGAGCGGACTGCATGGCAAGCTCCGCATGCTCCTTCGTCGCCTTGGCTACGGAGCCGATCATTTCCTCCTTGCGCGACGGGTTTCGCGATATGATCCTTCCCTCCGTCATAATCGCCTTGCCGTCGATCAGGAGCGGATATTCCCGCCCTAGCGATCGTTCCGCTTCCGCAAGACTAGTCTGAAAGCTGCGTTCGGTGTCCGGATCGCGAAAGTTGGTGAATTCCTCCGGACGGTATGGCATCAGCATGGAATCCTCTCCTCTTATGCAAATACGTCTCGAAGCTTTTCGAGCGCCCAATCCAGGTCCTGCTTCGAAATAATAAGCGGCGGGGCAAGACGAATCACACGTTCGTGGGTTTCCTTGCACAGTAGTCCCGCTGCTTTCAGCCGCTCACAATACGGACGGGCCGGACCTACCATTTCGATTCCGATAAATAGTCCTTTACCGCGCACCTCGCGAATACCCGGATATACGATCGACTGCAGCTGCTCCAGCGCATACCGACCAAGCTCCAGCGAGCGTTCCGGCAGCCGCTCCTCTTCCATCACATCCAGTGCAGCAACGGCAACCGCAGCCGCTAGCGGATTTCCGCCGAAGGTCGATCCGTGTGAGCCCGGCTCGAATACGTTCATGATTTCCCGGTCCGCTGCGATAGCCGATACCGGAAGCACGCCGCCCCCGAGCGCTTTGCCCATAATATAAATATCCGGTGTGACCTGCTCCCAATCGCAGGCGAACCGTTTGCCCGTTCGCCCGAAGCCGGTCTGAATTTCGTCGGCCAGCAGCAGGACGCCGTTCTCCCTGCAAACCTTGGCGCATTCGGCCAGATAGCCTTCCGGCGGAATTCGTATCCCGGCTTCACCCTGAATCGGCTCTACAAGGAAAGCAGCCGTGTTGGGCGTAATGACGCGCTTAAGCGCTTCTGCATCACCGTACGGAATGATCGTAAATCCCGGCGTGAACGGTCCAAAATCGGCTTTGTACGCAGCCGATGACGAGAAGGAAGTAACCGTGATGGTTCGTCCGTGAAAGTTGCCTTCTGTCACGATAATGTTTGCCTGATCGACAGCAATCCCCTTAACCCGGTAGCCCCAGCGCCGTGCAGCCTTGATGGCAGTTTCCACCGCTTCCGCACCGGTATTCATCGGAAGAGCCATTTGCTTGCCAGTTACTTGGGCGAGACGTCTGTAAAATGCCGCAAGCGGCTCGTTGTAAAAGGCGCGCGACGAAAGCGTGACCCGATCGGCCTGCCGCTTGAGCGCATCGATGATTTTCGGATGACGGTGACCTTGATTCAGCGCGGAATATCCGCTCAGCATATCCAGATATCGATTTCCTTCCGGATCCTCGACCCAGATGCCTTCCGCCTTCGCAACGACAATCGGCAGCGGATTATAATTGCGGGCACCGTAACGTTCCGTTTCTTCGATCGTAGCCTGAGATCCCGTGCGGGTGGCGTCCATCGGTGTCTCTCCTTGTCGGGATAAGGTTATGGGGTTAATATACGGAAAAAGCATAAAAAATATGAGCCAAAAAAAGACGACTCCGCTTATGCGAGTCGCCTGTTCCGTTTATGCGAGAATTGTTTGGAGTGTGGACCGGTTCGTCGACTGGACCAGCTTGATGAGCAGCTCTTTCGCCGCCGCGTAATCGTCGATGTGGATCAAGGATGCTGCGGAATGAATGTAACGCGAGCATATCCCGATTACGGCCGACGGAACGCCGATGCCCGTCGTATGCACACGTCCGGCATCCGTACCCCCACCAGCGGAAATATAATATTGGTATTTTACTTTATGGGTTTCAGCCGTATCCCGTACGAACTCGATCATTCCCGGATGCGTAATCATCGATTTATCATAGATGCGGAGTAGCGCACCTGCGCCGAGACGACCGTTTGCATTCTTGTCGCCGCTCATATCGCCTGCCGGACTTGCATCCAATCCATAGAACAGATCCGGATTGATCAGCGTAGCGGCAGCCTCCGCGCCGCGAAGGCCAACCTCCTCTTGCACGGTTGCCCCCGAATAAAGCACGTTCGGCAGCGGCTTTCCCTGTAGCTCGCGAAGCAGCTCAATCGCAAGTCCAACTCCATATCGATTGTCCCATGCCTTCGCCATGATCGTCTTGCCGCCAGCAAGCGGGGTGAACGGACAGATCGGCACCGCCGACAATCCCGGGCGAACCCCAAGCTGCTCCGCGTGAGCTCGGTCGTCCGCACCGATATCGATGTACATGTGTGCAATATCCATCGGCTTGGAGCGGGTCGCTTCATCGAGCAAATGCGGCGGCGTCGATCCGATCACACCGATCAGCACGCCGTCGTCCGTTACAATCTGAACCCGCTGCGCAAGCATCACTTGATTCCACCAGCCGCCGAGCGGCAAAAATTTTAGCATGCCTTTATCCGTTATCGAGGTAATAATAAAGCCTACCTCGTCCATATGTCCCGCGACCATAATGGTCGGTCCTGCTGAATCTCCTCGCCTGACGCCAAAGACACCGCCCATCCGATCCATGACAACCTCGTCGGAAACCTTGGCCAATTCCTTTTTGACAAAGCTGCGTAGTCCTTTCTCAAACCCGGGTGCAGCCGGCATTTCCGTTAATGTGCGAAATAACTCCAATGTGTCCTGATTCATGTCGTGCCGTCTCCTTTTTCCTCTGTTTCGTTCTACTTTTCCAGCTCGTCGATATCGTCGAACAGCTTGCGGATGGCAGCTTCGTCCGTTGCGCCTTCACGCTTGAATTGCTCCAGACGATCCAGCATCGCCCGGCCGAGCAGCTCCTCGTTCTCTTCCCCTTCGGGATCAAACCAGACGTAGTAACCAAGCGGTCCGTTGCGCAAGTAAGGAGAGCTCCACGCCTCGGGATATGTATAGGACTTGCCTTCGAACAATATCGCCAGCACATCATCTGTGTCGATCGGGAGCAGCTGATGAAAATATTCCTTGTCACCGTCTTGCATCAATGCCTGATGTACATATGCGTAGTGAACATAGTGCTGTCCGTCAAGTCGATCCTTCACCAGCTCGTATAGCTCATGCTCCGAGTGCGCCAGCTCCCGGATCGAGATGATCCGTTCCTGCAGCTCCTCTTCGGGTATGCGCCGCTTCTCCTTCCAATCCAACGCACGCTCACCTTCCTTCCGCACTAAGATGCTGTCACGTGTCCATTATACTGCCCGCTCGGTCAAAAAGAAACACCGAACCCGCGAGGCTGCCATCGGCCGCCTGTCAACAAGGTTCGGTGTTCGATTCGCCGTTTCACGTCGAGCTTACGCGCGATCCAGCTTATTGTTCAAAAAGTTTTCGATCTTGGCATCCGACTTCAGCTTCTCCAGCCATTCCGGACGCTTTTCGGACGCTTTCATCTGGATGAACTGCTTTTTCACTTCAACTTTCTTTTCCTCATAGGACGGGTTGACGCCTGCTTCCTTATCGGTCACTTTAATGATATGAAAGCCGAAGGAGGATTCGACCACGTCAGAAATTTCACCTTTGGCAAGCTTGAAGGCTGCCGCCTCAAACGCCGGATCCATCATTCCTTTTTCGAAGAAATCGAGATTGCCGCCGTCGTCCTTGGACCCCGGATCCTGTGATTTGGACTTGGCCACCGCAGCAAAGTCGGAGCCGCCCTTCACTTCCTTCAGAACCGCGTCCGCTTCTTCTTTCGTCTTGACCAGAATATGGGACGCCTTCACACGCTCCGGCTTGGAGAAATAATCCTTGTATTGCTCAAAGAACTTTTTCAAATCGTCCTCGGTGTGCGTAATGAGCGGTTCGATCAGCTTCGTCACGGAAATTTGCTGGCGAATTTCCTTCTTCAGCGTATCCATCGTAAAATTATTCTGAGCAAGCGCCATTGCAAACTGCTCTTCGGACGGGAACTGCTTCTTGATCTCGGCAATTTCCTCATCCAGCTCCTTATCACTTACGTTCACTTTTTTGCTGGCCAGCTCCTGGTCAATCAGCTTCTTCGTGATCAGACTTTCCAGCGTCTGCTCCCCGCCTTGCTTGACCATCTCATCAAACAGCTCCTGCTGTGTGATTGGCTTCCCGTTTACCTTCGCGACCGCCTTGCTGTCCGCAGAGCCATTCGTCATAAAAAAGACGAGCAAGCATACCGCCACAACCGATATCGCGATCCACGGCCAACGGTTCACGGGTGTGTGTGCCTTGTCCGGCGTCGTCTCCGTCACCGTTTGCTCCGTAGTTTGTTGTTCCATTCGATAGGTCCTCCCTTATTTGAACTCCGAGTAATCTACCCTACTATAACAGATGTTTGTCCGATTTACCTTAAGTAGAGCTTAATTTTTTGGCGGCTATGCGTTACAATAACGTTGATTTGATCCCGGCTCACGAGGCTGATTCGTAAGGGAGTATTCCACCGTGACGAAAACATTGATTTGGCAACATATCGACCAGCGAAGCGAGCAGCTGACGGAGCTGGCTGCTTTTATCGGCAGTCATCCGGAGTTAGGGCACGAGGAGGTGCTGGCCAGCGGAAGATTGACGCAGCTGCTGGAGCACAGCGGCTTTCGGGTGGAGCGCGGAGTGCTCGGCATCCCGACCGCTTTCATCGCTGAATATGACAGTGGCCGTCCCGGACCAATCGCCGCCTTCCTGTGCGAATACGATGCGCTTCCTGAGCTTGGTCACGCCTGTGGTCACCATCTCATCTGCACGATGAGCGCAGGAGCTGCGCTTGGTCTTCAGGCAGCTCTGGTCGCCGGACACGGCGGAGGCATCATTCGCGTATACGGAACGCCTGCCGAGGAGACGAGCGGCGCGAAGGTGCCGATGGCGGAAGCGGGCTTATTTGACGATTGCGACTTTGCGCTGATGGCGCATCCATTCTATACGTATGAGCGTTCGGGCAGCTCGCTGGCGATGGATGCGCTGCAGTTTGAGTTTTTTGGCAAAGCGGCGCATGCGGCGGCTAATCCGGAGGAAGGCGTGAATGCGCTTGACGCGGTATTGCTGCTGTTTCAATCGATTAACGCGTTTCGTCAGCAGACTCGCAGCGACAGCCGGATTCACGGCATCATCACAAACGGCGGAGCAGCCCCTAACATTATCCCGGATTACGCAGCGGCGCGATTTTATGTGCGCGCGGCATCACGCGCTTATGTGAACGAGCTTGCCGATCAAGTAAAGCGCTGTGCGGAAGGCGCAGCTCTGCAGACGGGATGCCGGGTCGAGATCAGCAACTACGAGCTTTCCTACGATGAGCTGCGAACGAACGAATCGCTCTCCAAGCTCTTTACCGCGAATTTACTGGAACTCGGTGTCACAGAAGAAGAGATCGATCGCGGCC
>JBEPYM010000047.1:10209-21138 GCA_041641375.1 Paenibacillus sp. | reverse complement strand
CCTCCCATTCATATGCGAGGTATGATAACGGACGGTTCGCTCACCGACCTCATGGATTCCATAGCCATATTCGTTTCCGGAACACTTCCAGATGCTTTCCATGCACAAATCACCTTTGCGAACCAGCCGCTCCGCGCCATGCGACAAATAGCTGCGGCGTGCAGAATCGAGCAAAACAACCGGATTGCCAAGCTTAGCCTCAAGACACTCCAGAAAACCGACAATTCCCTTTCCTTCAATCAAGGCTTTCGTTACATGGTGGATCCGGTCCTGCAGCAGCGACAGCTTATGAGATTCCCGCAGCAGCACCTGCTCCATAACCTGACGAACGACATCGGAGAACGCAGTATCCGGCGGCAGCTCGATGATAGGAAGCTCAAGCTGTTCCGCAATCGCAAGCACTTCCTGCGGAATCTCGACGAGATATCGTTTCGTTTTGATGCCAATCGCTGCCACACCCCGCTCCACCAGCTGCGGAATAAGCTCCAACAGCACTTCCGGACGATCGCGGAATGAATAGCCGGTTGTAATCAGAAACTCGCCAGATCGAACCCACTGCACCACGTCAGGCACTTCCATCACATTCACGCGCGATACAACCTTCGATAAACCATTGCTGCCGGACCGTACAGCTGCATGTCGCAGGATCGGTATGTCCAGCAATTCTCTACAGGTCAACAAAGCTTCCATTCGATCAACCTCCCCATTCAGAAAGCGCCTGAACAACTTCGCTTGTCGCACCCACCCAGCCGAATATGCCGCCTTGCTGATGAACCATCCGGATTGCCGCTTCATGGTCAGCACGATCAAACGCAGCTGTAGCATCATGCAGGACGAGGCATTCGTACCCTCTATCGTTCGCTTCGCGCAGTGTGGTATGCACGCATACATGAGTGGTTACGCCGGCAAGGATGAGCTGTTCAATCCCCCTCCGAATGAGCGACTGCTCAAGCTCCGTGCGATAGAAGGCTCCCTTGCCCGGCTTGTCGACAACGATTTCTCCGGGTATCGGCTCAAGCTCACGCACAATTCGATGTCCAGGCTCACCACGGATCAATATCCGCCCCATCGGACCTTCGTCCCCGATACCGGCCCCTGCCAGCCTGCTTCGACGGAGCTTGGCTGGCGGACAATCGGACAGATCAGACAGATGACCTTCGCGCGTATGGATCACACAAAGCCCTGCACTTCGCCATGCATGCAGCAAACGAGCAATAACCGGAATGATGGAAAAAGGCAGGGAAACATCGTTTCCCAACCTTTCGCCGAACCCTCCGGGCATACAGAAGTCGTTCTGCATATCAATAATGACAAGCGCTGCGCGTTTCGGATCGAGCTTGAATGGATAAGGCTTAGCCGCTATCGAAAGCAGCGGATGATCTTCAATCACTTCAATCACATCTCCTATCGAGGATCGAATGGCGAGGACGCCTTGACCAGATGTGTTTGAAAAAAGCAGTTTGTCGGACCATCCTCATTTGTCGGTATAAATACGCTGATTTGCTCGGTAGGCTGCGTATCATCGTTATAGACGGAATGAACCGTACCCGCAGGAACCTGGAACGTATCGCCCTCTCCGTAAGCTTTCCATATACCGTTGCAGAGGAGCCGCACCCTTCCTTTCGTAATATAGATGATTTCCGCGACATCGTGGTAATGAGGCAGCACGGCGCCACCAACACCAATTTTCTCCCATAAAATCGAGCTGACTCGAATCGCCATCTCATCCGCGCGCTGCGCAGTTAAAATTTCTTTGTGATACAGGTGAGGATGCTGAGGGATGGGAGTCCACTGCAATTCGTCACCCACAAGCACAGTCGTTTCGCTCCTCGTTTTCATCATTCGCTCACGCCCCATCCAGCGCATTCAAGAGCAGCTCAGACGTCGAGACACAGCCGAATACGCCTCCCTGCATCGTAATCATCTTCAATGCCGCTTCATGATTGGCTGCATCTGTTGCTCCCGTGCAGTCCTCCAGAAGGAGACACTCATAACCGCGATCGTTTGCTTCGCGCATCGTGGTATGCACACATACATCCGTAGTTATTCCAGTCAATAGGAGATGAGTAATTCCCCGTTTCTTCAGCAAGAGATCGAGGTCCGTTGCATAAAAGCTCCCTTTTCCAGGCTTGTCGACGATCGGCTCGCCTGGCAGCGGCGCAAGCTCCGGGATAATATCCCATCCCGGCTCGCCGCGTACCAGAATACGTCCACAAGGACCATGAGCGCCAATTTCAGCACCAATTTGCGCACTTCGCCAACGTTTGTTGGCGGGTAGATCACTCAGGTCCGAACGATGCCCCTCACGAGTATGAATAACGGTAAAGCCTTCGATACTCCTCACCTTCAGCAGCAGCCTGCGAATCGGTTCGATTGCGGATGCCGTCAAGGACAGATCGTACCCCATACGATCCACATAGCCGCCCGCCCCACAGAAATCCGTCTGCATATCAATGACCAGCAATGCCGTCCTGCGAGCATTCGCCAAGCCGTCATACGGCCACTGATAAGGCCGCGCCGCGACCATAAACTCCAGTTCAGCCATCCCTTGCCGCCTCCATCCCTTACCCTCATTTACCGGGCATACTTCCAATAACACCTTCCACCAAGTAGTCCGTAGACTCCAGATCAACGTTTGTCGGCGTCTTGCCGGCTGCTATTTTATTCACACCCTTCTGATCCTGAACCGGTCCCATGAACGGATGTAGCTTGCCTTCAAGCATCTCCTTTTTCTTGTCCTCCACCAGCTTTTTTACTTCAGCAGGCACACTCGAACCGAACGATGTAAGCTGCACAATATCCTCCTTCATGCCGCCGCGATACTTTCCGTCATATTTACTCCCCTTAAAGCTGCCGTCCTGCGCAATTTGGACCATATCGACATAAAGCTTCGACCAATTCCAGACAGAGCCCACAATCCAGCCTTTTGGCGCCAGAGCCGATGCATCCGCATGGTATCCAACTGTCATCGCCCCTCTCCGCTCCGCCGTTTCAATGACTGTCTTTGTACAATCCTGATGCTGCGTCAGCACGTCAATCCCTTGGTCGATCATCGTATTGGCGGCATTCGCCTGCTGTGCCGGATCGCACCACGAGCCGGTAAACACGACCGTAGTCGTCGCTTTCGGATTGACAGATCGCGCCCCAAGCGTAAATGCATTGATATTAAGCAGCACCTGCGGAATAGGTACGGAGACAATGTAACCCATCTTGCCGGTTTTGGACATCTTGCCTGCGGCTACGCCCGCCAAATATACTGGCTCCCAGATGGTGCCAAAATACGTACCCAGGTTATCCGCGTTTTTCAAACCGCCTTGATGAAAGAAGACGACGTTCGGATGCTTCTTGGCTACAGCAAGCGCGGGGTCCAGATGACCGTAGGAGGTCGGAAAAATGACTCTCGCTCCTTGACGGATCATTTCCTCCATAATTCGCTCTGCTTCCGATGTTTCTGGAACGTTCTCGGTTCGCAATGCCTTCAGCTTGGGATATTCTTTCGCTACTGCCTCACTGCCTTTGTAGGCCGCCTGATTGTAGCCAAAGTCATCCTTTGCGCCAACAAAAATGAATCCGACAGCATTTCCGCCAGTACCCGGAGCCCCGCCATCTGCGGAGCGCTTCTGTGAACAACCGGACAAACACAAGGCCGCAAGCAATAAACCCGCCAACAATCGAAACCCGATGCTTTTCGTTTTTTCGTGAAACATAGAAATTCCTCCCTAAGAATGATATGTATGCGTTAGTTTATGTAACATATCAGCTGTTGGAAGTTATTATATATCGAAAAGCCGGTGATGTCTTTATTATTTTTTGCTAATAATCCGAATGAATCTTTGGCATGAGATACTAAAACTTCGTGAGGTTGAGTGAGGTGTGTTGACATAACAAGGCAGGATGAGGGGATAAAAAAAGAAATGGTGACAGGAGGAGCTTGAGCTATCTCGATTTTTTTACCGACGCAGTTTCCCAAAGTGATTTCGGTTTCCCATAGCGACCAAGCATATGCTCCTCGGCATATTCGAGCCTCCAGCCTTTCCTGCTGCTCCAAAGCCGTTCAAGGTCAGCACGATCAAAAAAACGCTTCTGCGTACGGTCGGGATAACGGTACAGGTTGCGCTCAACAAGCTCTCCCGCCCCAGCTCCGTAATGAATGTCATGTACCGAGTTGACACGAGCCAGGACGACTCCATCCGGCTTCAGTACACGGTTAAGCTCGAGGGTGATTGATAGCGTCTTGAGCCAGCTGAAATAATGCAGGCTTAAATCCGCAATAAGTACCGCGGCGCTGTGATCCGGAAACGGCAAAGGTTCCCGCAGATCGAGACGAAGTGTCTGAGCCTCGGGAACGCGGGTCCGCACCAATTCCAACGCTCGTTCCGAAAAATCACACGCCACCACCTGAAAGCCGCGATCCACCACATATCTCGTATTGTTGCCCGCCCCGCAGCCAAGATCGAGAATCGGCATTCCAGCTGAGGACTCCAGATAAGCGGCGTGCTTATCCAGCCAATTGTCTATACGATCCTCCGTTGGATTCAAGCCTTTGTAAAACTGCTCCCACTTTTCCTGTGATTCATCCGATGCCTGGTTATCGTTCATGGTTGCCGCTCCTTCTTTACAAAGCACATTGTAAATTCCTCACGATTATGGAACAGCTGCTTGGCACCTCGTTCCTCCAGCCTGTCAGCGAACGCTTCACGTGCTTCCTTCAGCGACTGGAACGGCTTTCCATGCATCAGCTTAATGGTTATAATCGCGGTCCCACCAGCCTTAAGCGCATAGAGCAATCCGTTGACCAGAGCGTGCATCTGGCGCGGACTCCAGCTCATATCACATACGAGCAAATCGAATTCCGACGGTTGAAAACGAACATCGGCAGCGTTATTGCGGTGATAGGTGAGCGCAGGATGCCCTTTAATTCGAGAATCGAGCTCCCCCGGATCTACCGCAGTCACACGGACTCCACGCTCCAGCAGAAGGGAAGTCCAGCCTCCGGGAGCAGCGCCGATATCAAGCGCATGGCTAAACGAATCGAGCCGGAGGCCGAACCGTGTCTCTGCCTCAAGCAGCTTGAATTGAGCACGCGAAATAAGACCCGCCTCCTTCCGGAAGCGAATCGCTCCACCCGTCCAGTCCGACAAATTTTGCTCCGGAGTTGAAACCCCGGCATAGAGGGCGTTCTCCGTTACTGTGAGCGATACGATCCAGGACGCATGTTGAACAACCGGCTGAATTCCCAGCTTGGCGGACAACGCTTCACGAAGCTTGACGGCGTCCAGGTCAGACGGCGCCTTGTCTGTAAGACGAACCTGAACTGCAATCGAACCTCGCTCAGACAGCGACAGCGCTTCAGCCGCAAGCTCGCCAAGCTGCTCGGCTTGGAATCCAGCGACCGGTATGACGGCATCTGCAGGGTGAATATGCCTGACAAATACAGGCTCCTGCGCAAGCAGCTTGGCCCATACCGCCTCGCGTGTCTCCGGTACCGTAATATGTACAATCTCAGAAGGCTGAAGATGCTTTCCCTTCGCCCCAGGAAACAGCCGCCTCCACTCTTCAATTGCGTAAACAGCCGAACCCTTGTTGCTGGTAGAGATCCATTCCGAGCTGCTTTGGCTATCCATCATCTGCACGATTCCTTCCATTCCTTTATACCGTTGGAGCGCTGCCCACCTTCACCCACGGCCTTCCGAAAGCCCATTCGATTTCCGTATGTACATGATAAGCGCGGAACAGCGCTTCCGATGTGAGCACATCCTCTTTCCTGCCGCTGTCAATCAGCCGTCCCTGCTCCAAAATCGCCACATGAGTGAATAAAGGGATAATCTCCTCCGTATGATGTGTCACATACACAATGGTACGGCGGCTGTCTTCTCCCATCCGCTCAATGACCTCAAGCAAGCGTTCCCGCTCGTAAAGATCAAGACCCGAGCATGGCTCGTCCATGATGAGCAGCTCCGGGTTCAGCATGAGCGCTCTTGCAAGCATCGCCTTTTTTCGTTCTCCTTGCGACAGAGACCCTAGCGTGTGATCTTTCAATCGCTCCATCCCAACTTGCTCGAGCCGATCGACCGCTTTCGCCTTCAAGCTGGCCGGAATTTCCTCGTAAAAACGAAGGTAAGCATATTCACCCGAGGCAACAGCCTCCCAAACCGAATCGTTCGGGGACAATTTCTCAAACAGCGACTGTGAAACATAACCGATCCGCTTGCGCAGCTCGCGAAGATCAGTCTGTCCATAACGTTCACCAAATACCGATACGATGCCGGAGCTCGGAAACATATACCCGTTTACTATTTCCAGCAACGAGGTTTTGCCTGATCCGTTGCGTCCCAGCAAAACCCAATGCTGTCCTGCCTCCAGCCGTAAATTAATATCAATCAATATTTGCGTTTCGTCGCGTTTGAGCGATACCTGCTGCAGTTCGATCATCACGTGTCGACTCCTTCCCGTCCCTACCCCATAATTCTCGCACGATTGCGATTTCCTGCCCATGAGTATACCCCGCAGGCTCGGGAGTTTCAAGCACAATCGGAATTCGGGACCGTACCTCCTCCGGGATGACCACGTTCCGAAAGCCTTCGCGGCCGATAAACCCTTTCCCTATATTCGCGTGGCGGTCCCGCAAGGAGCCGGTGGGGTGGACGGAATCATTCAGGTGGACAGCCATCAAATGCTCATAATAGCCAAGCATTTGTCCCTTCTCAAGCAGCTCAGCCGCATTCGAGCCATTCCATACACCGCTTGCAAACAGGTGGCACGTATCCAGGCAAAAGCCGATTTTCTCCGGTCTTTCGCTCAGCTTGCGGATAGACGTCAGCTCCTCGAAGGTCGTACCGATCCCTCCACCTTCTCCTGCCTGGTTTTCGATCAGCAAGCAGGCTTGTCCGGCGTAACGATCGAGAATCGCATTCAGGGAAGAGAGAATGGTACGATATCCGGCGAGCGGTTCCTTCGTCTTCGGTTTTCCGAAATGCACCACTAACCCCACAGCACCGCAAGCGTCGGCGATTTGCAGATCGTTACCAACCGATTCGACGACCGCCTTCTGCAGCGCTCCAGAAGCGCCGAGATTCGTCATATAGCTCGTATGGGCGATCGCCTTAATATTGAGCTCGCGGCAGTATGCGGCGCACGCCTCGGCATCGGATCGATCATAGTCTTTAATCATCAGACTACGCGGATTTTTAGGGAAAAACTGGAATGCGTTGCCGCGAATTGCCGCACAGGTTTTGGCGGCTGCGAGGAAGCCGCGGCGAATACTGATATGACAGCCGATATACATCGCCCGCTCCGCTAACGGGAACCCAAGGCGACCGGCTTTGCAGACGGCTGATAATGGGGGCAATAAAATACTTTGCGGCTGTTCAGTTCATCCTGAACGATGGCGGCGCCGCACCTTGCACAAGGCGCTCCTCCCCGATCATACACCAAGCATCGGTCGTTGTAGCCTCCCGTCAAGCCGTCGCCGACAAATAGCGGATGCTCCATATAGCCGCCGAAAGCAATCGCCTCCCGGAACGTTTCCTGCATGGCGCGATACAGCATGTTCATATCGGAATCTGCTAATTCACTTATCGGCGTGTCGGGACGAATTCCCGCACGGAAGCACATCTCGTCCGCATAACAGTTTCCGATTCCCGCGATGACAGATTGGTCGGTCAGGACCGGCTTGAGCAGCGCACGCTTTCTGGTTCGCAGCGCAGCGGCCAATTGAAACTGACCAAAGGCCGGAGGGAGCGGTTCAGGTCCGAGCTTGCCCACTCTCCGCTCAAGCTCCACATCATTGACCAGAAATAAATAGCCAAGACGAAGTCCGATAAAATAAAGATGCTCATCCATATCGTCGAACGTAAGACGGACTTGAACGGTCCGATCCGGCTTCTGTGTCTCCGAGCCGAAGAACATCCAGCCGTCAAGCATAAGGTGGAGGAGCAAATAGCGGCTTCCGCTTCCGTCCAGCGTAAAAATCAGATGCTTGCCTCTCCGGTCGATCCGGAGGATTCGTCGCCCTGCGACCGACTCGACGAACAGCTCCGATGATTCCATCCCCACCGACTTCACACGTCCCGCCTCCGCTCCCGTCACAGTGCGGCCAACCATTCGAGGCGCTAGCAGTGTGCGATATGTTTCCATTTCGGGCAATTCCGGCATCGGTGCTCCTCCATCCGTTTTTCCCCTACTATGCACTCCCCTTCAAGGAAACATACATCCAGCAGAATGGAAAAAAGGGCCCCGAAGGACCCTTCTGACGGTGACGAATTCAAGAGTGGCACAGCCATTCGTGAACCAAACGTTGTCGGTGGTCAACAAGATCATCACTTACGTGCCGAGCTTGCCGCTAAAGTCTCTTTAGCGCATCCCTCCGGTTTCAGTAACGTTCACCGTCAAGAACTAGGATGCGCGCTGTTCCCGACGATTATAACTGGAGAAGATCTCCAAATGTCAGCTGCGCAGGCTTCAGATCACCCGTTCTCCAGGAGGATGTCGGCCCATCTCGGCGGCTGCCAAGCTTGGCGCGAAGCCGATTGCATCTGCGCTCCAGCTCAGCAAGCTGCACCGCAGCTGACTCACCGGTCCTTCTGGACAACGACTTTCGTTTCACCGTTCGGTCGTACGCCAGCTCCGCCCACCTCAGCGCTTCAACGACGTCCTTGCGCTTATGCTCGTAGAACATCGCCAGCTCCACCAGCGGCTCAATGACCAGCGAGCCGAACCCGGCACAGTCGACGTACTCGTGCCAATAAGCCGCGGCCTCGTCGTAGCGACGCAGCCGCTTGAGCAAAGCCGCCGCGGCTAGCGCCACCTTCAGCCGGTCCGCCCTCGCCGCTGCCTGTAGCCGGCGAATTGCGTCTAACGCCTGTTCGTCCCGCCGCATGCTTTCGTACCAAAGCGCAAGTCGAACAAGCTCTACCGGCTCCATACGATCCCAGGGACATTCCCCTTCCGCCCATTGCGCCATCATTGTCGCCAGTCCGACCAACGAGACAATGTCCAGCTCATTATGTTGAAATACACCCGAAATATCCGATACACGCCCCGTGCTCAGAAACTGCACATAATGAACAGGAGCCATGGAACCGGGAACGTCATCCTGCCGCACAAACCCTAGCTTCCCTTCCTCAACGGCACTGAGTCTGCAGGAAGGAAGCGTATCCTTCCACAGCCGACGGGACGGATAAAGCAGGTCAATCTGTCCGGGTTCGGGCGGAGGCGGCAGTCTGTGCAGCACATAGCGGTTTTTGAGTACGGGCCAGTCGAACGATCTGCCGTTATACGTGACCAGTTGATCGCAACGATCCAGCACAGGCTGCAGATGGCGAAGGGCCGCGGCTTCCTCGGCGGGATTGCGGATAAATAGCTGTTCTACGGTCAATCCACCATCGCTGCGGTAATAGCCCAGCCCAATCATAAACGGAACATTTCCCGCCCCTACGCCAAGTCCTGTCGTTTCCGTATCCAGAAACAGGATTCCTTCTATCCGGCACGTGCTTGCGTTCCCTTGGCTGGACAGCAGGCCAAGCGACCGAACGCCTGATTCGGTAAGCACCATCTGGACCGACCCATGACGATCGCTCGCCGCATACGTGCGGACCCGGCGTATAAAGCACCCCGCTTCATTCGAAGCAAGCTCGGCTCCGATGCCGCGCCAGTCATCCATCCCTTCCTCTTCCGCAGTAGACGTCTGCAGTACGCTTTCGCCTGCTGTCGCCTCGCCTGCCGCTCCCCGCTTGGCAAGCCGGTTCAACCGGTCGCGAAGCAAGCTCATGGCATTCCCTCCCCGGCCTGTTGCAGCGTACGCACGAGCTTCAGAGCAAGGCTCTTGCCGGTCAGCCCGACCTCCTCGATCGGTCCGACACAAGCCGGACAACCGCTTATACAGGAGCATCCTCCAAGCAGCGCGGCCGCTTGTCCGAGCAGCTCGTCATGCAGCTCATAAAGCCGTTCGCTCAAACCGATGCCTCCCGGATACCGGTCGTAGAAAAAAATAGTCGGCCGCTTCTCATGCAGCGATTTCACCTGGGGTACGACGCGTATATCGAGCGGGTCGCACATCAGATAAAGCGGAGCGATATGAACGAGCACATTGGCAAGGCCGAGCAGGGCAAATTGCAGGTCATTCTGCGTGAAGGTGGACGCCGCCGCCTCGCTGAAGGTAATCCAATAGCTGCTGGTGTGCAGCTCTTCCTCCGGCAGATGGATCGGTCCGGCTCCGATATTCTCGTGGGTACGCAATCTGATCTTCTTGAAGATCGTCGGTCTTGCGACGACCGTCACCTCTCCGTAGCTTTTGGCAAGCGTAACAAGCTCCGTCTCCCGATCGACATGCAGCACCTTCAGCTCGACCGCAAGGTTGGCGTCGGTAAAATAATCGACATTCACCTCGCGAACATATGCCTTCTTTTCCGGATAATCCAGCTTCTCAACCTGATATTGCACACCTTCATGAATATAGATCGCTTCCTCGTGCAGCAGCGTCGGAGCACTGAACCGATCAACCTCGCCGATGACCCGATGACCTTCCGTCATGTCGATAATGATGAAATTTTCCTGGGCAGCCGCCCGCAGCGAAATATTGTTGGCCGGGAACGCCTGAGCCATCCAATACCATCGGTCGCCGCCGGCATGCAGCACCTTCTCCTCCACCAGAAATTCGAGCAAATCCTCCAGCCGTTCGCCGCCGAATGTCTCATCTTTCTCGAAGGGAAGCTCATAGGCCGCGCACTTCACATGATCGAGCAAAATAAGTAAATTGTCCGGGTGGATGCGTGCTTGCTCGGGAGGCTGACGAAAGAAAAACTCGGGGTTCTGAATGACATATTGATCCAATGGATTGGAGCTTGCCACCATGATCGTAAGCGAGCTTTCCTGTCTCCGGCCGGCGCGGCCCGATTGCTGCCAGGCGCTCGCGATGGTGCCGGGATATCC
>JBEPYM010000047.1:0-10199 GCA_041641375.1 Paenibacillus sp. | reverse complement strand
TCGATGCCAAGCTCCAGCGCGTTCGTGGACACGACACCCCGTATTTCACCGCTTCGCAGCCCGCGCTCAATTTCCCTGCGCAGCTTAGGCAAATAGCCGCCCCTGTAGCCGCGGATCGACTTGGCGCCGAGCTCGCTTCGGATCGTATCCTGCAAATACGTGAGTAAGATTTCGACCCTCACCCGGCTGCGCGCAAAGACGATGGTTTGAACGCCTTGTGTAAGGAGCAGTCCGGCCAGCTTGCGGGTTTCCAGAACGGAGCTGCGGCGAATGCCGAGCTGGCGGTTCACAACCGGCGGATTGTAGAAGACAACGTGCTTCTCACCGGCCGGCGCTCCGTTCCGGTTAATCAGGACAACCGGCTCTCCAATCAATCGTTCGGCATGCTCAAGAGGGTTGTCGATCGTCGCTGAGGCACACAGAAACTGCGGCTTCGAACCGTAAAAGCGGCATATTCGCATCAGCCGGCGAATCACGTTCGCGACATGGCTCCCGAAGACGCCCCGATACGTATGAAGCTCGTCGATCACAATATATTTGATATTCTCAAACAGCTTGACCCATTTCGTATGGTGGGGCAAGATGGCCGAGTGCAGCATATCCGGATTCGTCACCACGATGTGACCAGCGTTCCGGATCGCTGCACGAACGGTCGGAGGTGTATCCCCGTCGTACGTGTAGGTCTTGATATCCGCATCCATGCGGTCAACGGTTTCCTGCAGCTCCGCCACCTGGTCCTGCGCCAGTGCCTTCGTCGGAAACAAATAAAGCGCGCGCGCCGAGTCATTCTCCAGAATGGCCTGCAGCACGGGCAAGTTATAGCACAGCGTCTTGCCGGACGCCGTCGGGGTAACGGTAACCGTATTCCGTCCCAGTCGTACCGCTTCCTCGAAGGTGGCGGCCTGGTGGCTGTACAATCGATGAATCCCCTTGGCCTGCAGTGACTCTCTCAAGCCCGTATGGAGCTGCTGCGGAAACTCGGCAAACACCGCTTCGCGGGGCGGGATCGTATGCCAATGCGTAATATTGGGCTTCAAATCTTCGGAATGACGAATATACTCAATCACTTCCGCGACAGTAGACATCTTGCCGGTCAGCCTGTTCAACATCGGAGCACCTCTTCAAGCGTCAATATCCCCATTTTATCAGAATATATGTTCGCTGTTCAATACCCCTGTTCGCTGCAAATGGACGGCCAGATTCCGAGCGCCCTGCATGACGATCGGGACTCCGCCGCCAGGATGCACGGATGCGCCGACCGCATACAAGCCTTCGATCCCTCGGAACGGTTTAACCTGAGGTCGAAAAATAGCCGATTGCCCCAGCGTTGGAGCGATTCCAAAGCTTCCGCCTTCGTACAGCCCTTCCCGAAGACCATCCGCCGGCGTACGGATTTCAGTCCATTCCAGCGATTCGCGCAGCCCTTCCCAGCCGCCTTCCTCCATTCGGCGGAGGATGTGAGCCTTCAGCGTATCCCGATGTCGGTCCCAATCGATGTGCGCGCCTGACGGTACCGGTACTAGCGCATAAAGCACGCTTTTGCCCTCCGGAGCCAGACTGGGATCGGTCTTCGATGGATGAAAGACGTATACGGAAGGATTGTCCGGTACGTCCCGACGGATAAACACATCCTTCATATGCCGGTCGAAATCGGGAGACATCAAAAATTGATGAATCGGCTGGTCGTCATACCGCCGATTGACGCCGACATATAACAGAAAACATCCGGAGGATGGCTGGAAGCGGCGCTCGCGCAGGCTTCGACTATGCGGCTTTCGTACCGCAGGCTGCCGCAGGAGACTGTTCAAGCCCGGAAAGTCGCCGTTATACACGACGAAATCGTGTATGCCTGGCTCTTCGGATCCCGCAAGCTTAAGTCCGCGGCATCGTCCGTTCGAGCCGACAAGCACCTCCTCCACTTCGGCTTGCAGCCGAATTTCAACGCCGCGCCGCTTCAGCTCCCGTTCCACAAGCTCGACAAGCCTTGCGTAACCGCCGCGCAAATACCAGATGCCATGCTCGTGCTCGGAATACGCAATCAGCGAATAGATCGCCGGTGTTGCAAACGGATTGCCGCCGACGTAGAGCGTTTGCAGGGAAAATGCGTCCTGCAGCCTGGAATCGATAAAAAATCGTTTCACGTCGTCGCGAGCGCTGGACAGTGCCCGCAGCTTCCACAGTGTACCCAAATTGGCGGGCGTCGCAAATTCGGCGAGCCGAAGAAAATTACGCTCCAGGAATGCCGGACGGCCCTCGTCAAAGCGCACCTTCATTTCCTTGTAATAACGTTCAAATCCTGCCCGCTCGCCCGGGAATATTCGCTCGATCTCCTCCGCCATCGCGGCAGCATTGCGGTGCTTGCGCAGCGAGGTGCCATCCGGATAACGGAGCTCATACAAGGGGTCGCACGGAATAAAGTCGAGCCCCTCCTCCGGCATTCCCGCCTCAGTCAGGAACGAGCGAATCATGTCGGGCAGCAGCACGATGGTCGGCCCCTGGTCGATTCGCCAGCCTCCCGGCTTGCGAACGAAACACAATCTGCCGCCCAGCGTAACCGCGCGTTCGTAGATCGTCACCTTCGCACCGAGTCGGGTCAAATACAGCGCAGTCGTCAGTCCGCCGATGCCGCCTCCGATTATGCCCGCGTTCATTTCGAATCCGCCTTCCTGCGGTTCGTCCCGAGGCGGAACGTCCATCTTCGCTGCTCCGCTTCCACTTGAGCCGACAGCATGGAAGCCGTAATCCGCCCCGATTCAATGATCGTCGGCAAACCGCTTCCCGGATGGGTGCCGCCTCCGACGAGCCAGCATCCTTCAATCTCGCCGAAGCGGTTATGCGGCCGGAAATACATCATCTGGGTAAGCTGATGGCCCAGATTGAAGGTGGCGCCCCGGTACACGTTCAGCGACGTTTCCCAATCCTGCGGCGTGAACATTTGCTCGCAGCGAATATGCCGGTCAAGATCACCCAAGCCAGGCAAGGACTTTACCTTCTGCAGCACGCGCTCGCGGAAGCTTTCCTTGACGGCCGGCCAATTGATGCCGAACGAATTGTTCGGCACGGGCGCCAAAATGTAGAGTGCCGAATGTCCATCGGGGGCAAGCGTCGGATCGGTAACTACGCCATTTTGCACATAGATGGATGGGTCCTCGGAGAGTACGCCCCGCTTCGTTATTTCGTCGACGTTCGTTCTGTAATTCCGTGCGAACAGGATCTGGTGATGAGGCATCTCGTACCGCTTGGACAGCCCCAGATAGAGCATGAAGGTGGAGCAGGAGAACGCTTTGCGCGACAGCCTGCTGGGGCTCCATCGGAGAGAAGCGCCTTCATCCAGCAGCCGGCTTGCGGCAAAGCCGAAGTCGGCCCCAATGACAACATGGTCGGCATCCACACGGTCTCCGTTCTCTAGCTCAACCCCTATCGCCTTGCCATTCCTGGTCACGATTCTGCGAACCGGCGCACCCGTTTCAATAGATCCACCGTGCTCCCGCGCAACGTCCGCCATCGCTTCCGAAATCCGATTGACACCGCCGATCGGGTGAAAGACGCCGTACGCATGCTCGATGTAGGGCAGAATCGTAAATGCACCCGGGCATTCCCAAGGCGACATCCCCAAATATTTTGCCTGGAAAGTGAAAGCAAGACGAAGCCGTTCGTCTGTAAAATAATCCGATAAGCAGTCATACAAGCTCTTGGTTACTGTAAGCTTCGGCAGCGCCCGCAAAAATTGCGGTCTCATATAATCAAGCAGCGAATCGTGTTTGGACTGCAGCAGCGGCGAAAGCGCTTCGAGCTTGGCTGCCTCCTGCTGCATGAACCGATCATAGCCCTCCCCGTTGCCTGGAAACAACCGTTCAATCTGTTCGCGCATCCGCTCCCGGTTTGTCGTTGCTGTCAGCTCGACATCCTCAAAACGAAGTGCATACATCGGATCGAGTGCAGCAAGCGTTACGTAATCCTCCAGCTTGCGGCCGGCCTCCCGAAACACATCCTGGATCAAGTGCGGCATATTCAAAAAGGTAGGACCGCGGTCGAACCGGTACTCCCCCATCGTAAAGCTGGCGTTGCGACCGCCTACTTGCGGCTGCGCCTCAAAAACCTGAACGTCAATTCCTCTGGATGCAAGCAGCATCGAAGCCGATAAGCCGCCTGGTCCCGCCCCTACCACAACAACCTTTGTTCTTCTCATCACGGGCAGTCCCCCTCCTGATGCAGCATATACATGTTATCAATCGATAATTTCTTTGTCAAAACTACTTCCTATTTGTATAACGTTATTGTATAATCTTTGTATATGGTTATCAACCTTTTTTTTATACGAAAGAGAGGGAAGCTGCATGAATATTGCCGATGCTTACCGACACTGCGAATCGATTGTCCGCATGCACTCCTCCAGTTTTTATCGCGCATTCTCCATACTCCCCGCTGAGAAGCGGAACGCTGTATGGGCGGTATACGGCTTTTGCCGGACGGTAGATGATCTGGTTGACGAGCATTCGCCTGCGGAGGCGGAGCAACTGTTAACACAATTTAATGAATCCTTCCAGCTTTTTCTGGAAGGAACACATCAGGAGCATCCGGTATGGATTGCATTGCAGGATACGTTCAACCGGTATCCGATGGACATCTCGGCATTTCAGGATATGATTGCGGGCCAGCAGCAAGACCTGGTCAAGAACCGATACGCAACGCTGGAGGAGCTGGATCAATATTGCTATCTGGTGGCGGGTACGGTCGGCTTGATGCTGCTGCCGATCCTGACTCCCGTCTGTACCCACGATATGAAGCGCAAGGCAATCCGGCTCGGCCAGGCGATGCAAATCACCAATATTTTGCGAGACGTCCGCGAGGATTGGCGGCGGGGACGCGTCTACTTGCCGCAGGATCGGATGAATGAGCACGGCTACAACGAGCAGAGCATTCCGTTTGGCATGAAGGCGCACGGCTGGGACGCGCTGTATAAGGAGCTGTATGAGCGTGCAGAGGCGTATTATGAGGAAGGACTGACGGCAGCCTCCTGTTACCCCCGCGACAGCCGAATTGCCTTGATCGCCGCCGCATTGATATATCGGGAAATTTTGACGGAATCCAAACGGCGGGACGGCAATGTATTTCAGGAGCGTATTCGCATATCGGGAAGCAAGAAAATCAGCATTGTGCTGTCCTTGCTCACCCAGCCCGACACGTGGAAGAAGCACCGGGCAGAGGCTGGACTCCAATCTTGACGACCGCCCTGCTTATTCGTCTTTATCTCGTATGGTGCGCGTGCGGGATCGTGCTTCTGTCGCTGGATCTGCTTCCTGCCTGGCTGAGCTGGGCGAACTCGTTCTATCTGTTCCTCGCCGGCGCGGTGATGCTCTTCTGGCTGCGCGATCAGATCGGAGCTCGCCGGGCCGCTGCCTTCGCCGCCACAACCGTGTCGATTGCCCTGTCCGCTGAATGGATCGGCGTACATACCGGGCTATGGTTCGGCACCTATGCCTACGGCGGGGGATTCCCACCCGTCGCCTTCGGCGTTCCAGTTGCGATTGGCGCCGCCTGGTGTCTGGTGCTTGGAATCGGCGCTGCGCTGTCCAGCGGCTATCGCTCACCCGCAGCACGGGCGGCTACCGGCTCGCTCGTTGCCGTCGGCGCTGATTTGCTGCTCGATCCAGTTGCGGTTCGTCAAGGATATTGGCTGTGGGATACGAGCGGCACACCTAGCTTCTATGGCGTTCCCTGGACCAATTTTGTGTGCTGGTGGGTAACCGGCTTCGCGATCCTTCTGCTTGCGGAACGATTGGGACTGTTCACGCCGCCGCTGCAGCGCGCATCGCGCAAGCTTCCGCTGCTGCTGCTAGGGACGCTGTGGCTGCTCTTTACCGCCGTTGCCCTTCGTCACGGCTTATGGGTCCCCTCGCTCGTTTCGCTCGTTCTGTGCGGAGCACTTGCCGGCTGGGACAAATACGTCACACGGATGCCGGACCGAAAGGAAAAACGCCCATGATTTCCGCCCGCAAACATGCGCTCTTCGATTGGTGCTTCAACCGATACAATCGGCTGCTGATTCGCAGCTCCTTTGGCGGCATGTATATACGCGGAGAAGGTGTTCTCGCGCCGCCACCGCGCGACACCTCCGTCCTGTATCTATGCAATCACGCCAGCTGGTGGGACGGACTTGTTGCTTATGATTTGAACCGCCGGCTTTTGCGGCGCAGCGCCTATGTCATGATGTCGGAAGAAGGACTGCGAGCTTACCCATTCTTTCGACTGCTCGGCGCGTTCTCTGTCAATCGGAGATCGCTCGCCTCGGTGCGCAGGTCGCTCGCCTATGGACTGGAGAAGCTGCAGGAGCCCGGCGCCGCGCTGTGGCTGTTTCCGCAAGGAGATATCAGGCACCAGGACGTTCGGCCGCTGCAGTTCCTGCCGGGCGTCTCCTATTATTTGGAGCGTGTGTCCCGCCTGCCGAACGGACTTCAAATCGTTCCGGTTGCGCTCTACTACAGCTTCGGATTGAAGCGGAAGCCGGAGCTGTTTATCGAGATCGGACGGGGGTACGACGCGGCTGGACTGACGGGCATCGACTGTGAGCGGCTTGTGACCGAGCAGCTGGATCGAATGCGTGAGGAAGCGATTGCGGGCGTACCCGCAGGATACACCGCATTGCTGCGCGGATCTTATCCGGCAGGTGTTCGATTACAGTCCGATACGAGGAGCTGACAACGTGCTGATACTCATTGCATGGATCGCTGCCGGGGTCATGGCGATATGGACAGTGGCGCTAATGTGGAATTTGCAGCAATGGGTTCGACTGAACGGAGACGTTGCCGAGTCAATCGCTCGTACCTGTACTGGAGGCTCCTCACGCAAGCTGCCGTTCGTCTCCGTGCTTGTTCCGGCACGCAATGAAGAACGCTCCATTGCCGTTTGTGTACAAAGTTTGTTGAAGCAGCGTTACGAGAATTACGAGGTCATCGTTCTCGATGACAGATCCGAGGACGGAACGAGAATGGCACTTGCGCGCCTGGCGTCCGACCACCCGCGGCTTGCCGTCATCGACGGCAGCGAGCTCGAGCCGGGCTGGGCGGGTAAAAACTTTGCATGCGCCCGCCTTGCTGCGGCAGCGAAAGGCGAATGGCTGCTGTTCGTCGATGCGGACACGGTGCATGCGCCGGATATGCTCTCATCCGCACTTGCAGCCGCCGTGAGACGAGGCAGCGGGCTCCTGACCGGATTTCCGAGAATCGTCTCCTCGCATACGCTCGGGTGGCTCGTTCTCCCGCTCCTTCATTTCGTCATCTCGCTTCATCTGCCGATCCGCTGGGTGGAACGTTCTCCACTGCCTCGGTTTGCTGCCGCCCACGGAGCGTTTATGCTGTACAGGCGAGATGTGTATGCTGCAATCGGCGGTCATGGCCATCCTGCCCATCGGGCTGCGCTCGTGGAGGATATGACGATGGCAGCAGCAGTAAAGCGGGCCGGATATCGGCTTACTCTTGCCGATATTACCCCCTATGTCAGCTGTGACATGTACGAATATCCGCATCAGATCTGGAACGGCTTCGCCAAAAACATCTATAATGGACTCGGTCGACGCTGGACGCTGCTTGCCGGGATTGTTGTCTTTTATGTCGCTCTCTATATTGCGCCGCTCCCCGGCATCCTTGCGGCGGCAAGCGCAGGTCATCTGGCGCTGTCGCCTCCCCTTGCGCTGATCGCAGCGCTCGGCTGGACACAGAAGGCGTTGGTCGACTCCCGGTTCAATGTAAGTGGACCTTGGTTTCTAGCCATGCCGGTGTCGGCCGCTCTGCTTGTGTTGCTGGCCGTTCGTTCCTGGTGGCTGTCCTTCAGGCGAATCGGTTACGAATGGAAAGGAAGAGTGTACTCCGAATGAGCGACAACCTGGATTGTATTGTGGTCGGTGCGGGAATCGGCGGCTTGTCGTGCGCGATCGCCCTGGCCGCCCGCGGCATGCAGGTGGCTGTGCTGGAGAAGAACCGACTACCCGGCGGCAAGCTTCAGCCCGTCAGCCTCGGCTCGTTTCAGTTCGATTTCGGTCCGTCCACGATGACGATGCCTTGGGTGTACGAACGATTGTTCCGAATGGCAGGCAAACCGCTTGACCCCCAGCTGGAATGGGTCAAGCTGGATGTAAACAGCCGTAACTTCTTTGCCGACGGAACCGTACTGGACGCTACGGCCGATACGGAGCGGATGAAGGAGCAGCTCGCCTCATTCCCCAAGGAAGAACGGGAAGGCTTTGCCGCCTATTTGAAGGAGGTGGCACGCCTCTACGAAATTGCGGAGAATCACTTTTTTCCGCTTACATTCAGCAGGCTGTCGGACTATGCGTCCCTTCCGCTTGCCAGCGCGTTCGCCCGGGTACATCCGCTCACAACGATGGATCGCTTCCACCGTCGTTATTTCCGCGATCCGCGCCTGCTCGCGATGATGAATCGGTATGCAACCTATGTCGGATCTTCGCCGTATGCGTGTCCAGCTACTCTGTCGATGATCGCTTATCTCGAATTTGTCCGGGGAGTAACGTATATTCGAGGCGGCAATTATTCGCTGATCCGGTCGCTCGAACGGCTCGCCAAAGATTTGGGCGTCCGTCTGCTGTACGATTGCGACGTCGCCAGCATCGAAGTGAAGGATGGAAGCGCTGCAGGCGTCCGCTTGGCTGACCGTACGCTGCTTCGCTCGAAGGTCGTCGTCAGTAACCTGGACTACTACACGACTCAACAGAGACTGCTATCCGGCTTGCGGGGCACCGCACCCCGGCTTTCATCGTCCGGCTTCCTGATGCTGCTCGGCGTAACCGGACGCTATGATCACTTGCACCATCATAATGTGTTCTATCCGGCCGACTATGGCTCCGAATTTATCGATATGTTCGAACGAAAGCGTTGGCCGCCATCCCCTGCCATTTATGTGTGCAACTCTTCTTATACGGAGCCGGAGCGAGCTCCGGGCGGCGCCAACCTGTATGTGCTGACAAATGTACCGGCGATGGATAGCGTCCGTTACGCACCGGATGATCTGCAGCGTTACCGCGCCAGCATCATCAACCTACTGCAATCCAGATGCGGATTGGACGGACTCGACATTCGGGTGGAGGTCGAACAGATCTATGGTCCCGATCATATCGCGAGTGCAACCGGCGCGTATCACGGCGCATTATATGGAGCGGCATCGAACAGCTTTCGCGCGACGTTCTTCCGACCGACAGCCGCCGATCGATCCGTTCAGGGACTCTATTATGCGGGTGGCTCCGTGCATCCCGGCGGAGGCACGCCAATGACGGCGATCAGCGGACTGAATGCGGCGGAGCTGATTGCTCGCCGAGCAGGTCTTGCGCCATAAGACAAAAAGCCCGGGCCTCGCAGCCCGGGAACATAGCGGGAGCGCTTCGACAGCTTTCCCGCCATACATATAAGTTTTGTCGTTTCCTGCGCTTTCCCAGGAAATGCCGGGCGCGAGTCAGCGCAAATCGGAGCTGTCGTCGTAATCGTATCGAATGCCATCCTCGAAGGGAGCGGATTGCAAATAAGCCGCACCGTTACGGATTGCTCCCATTTCGTCCGGATGAATCGATTGAAGCTTGGTCAGCACCGATTTATAATTCATCGCCATCCGATAGTCGGTTCCGCTGTGAATCGCTTGCCGGAGCGCATCCTCAATCATTGCCCAATCCTGATTCGTCAAGTTCATACGATCCCTCCGCTGGAAAGTGAATACTTTCCCTATTGTACCCAACGATGCCAATCTCATAACCTTAAGAAGCCAGATATGCCCGTCATCAACCCATACCCGTAAGCGAGCACACAGCCCGCCGCAGCAAAAGGCGCAAACGGCAGCGATCCGGACCGTCGCCGCACGATTCCGTACACCGCCCCCAGCAAGCTGGCGAGAAACAGCGAAAGCAGCGTAAGCTGCCAGCCGAGCACAAGTCCAGCCGCAGCGTACAGCTTCATATCGCCGCCTCCAACCCCTCCTTGAGTCAACAAGGACAGCCCGTACAACAAGGCGAAACCGGCAACCGCTCCAAGCACATAATCCAGAGGAGGCAGTAGATGCTCAACCAGCATTCTGTACACCAGTAATAGTACGAAAGCCGGGTACGTATGGATGTTGAGAATTCGCCGATGCTTCAGATCGGTCCGAGCCGCAAGCACAAGCAGCAGCACAAGCACATAGACGGCTGCCAGCTCGGTGCA
>JBEPYM010000046.1:0-21352 GCA_041641375.1 Paenibacillus sp. | reverse complement strand
AGCTGATCGTTCGTCAGCGCGACGACGCCGATCGGAGAATCGTCTGGGTGAATTTGACGGATAAGGGAAAAGCGGAAGGATTGCGGGGGTTGGAAATTCGCGATAAATTTCTGCAGGATTCACTTGGACGCATTTCCTCGCACAACCAGCAGGTGCTGATCTATCTGCTTGGCAAGATAGCGCAGGAAAAGCTGACCTCCTGACGCCGCTTGTCCGGAAGCGTTCTCCTATTGCAAACCCCAAACATACAGCCCATTGCGGGTTGTTGTTTGGGGTTTGTTTGCTTACTACTTTTCCTGCCAGCGTGCAAGGATGCCGGCTGGCAGCACGAGACCCGAATGGGTAACGGGAAGTCCAATTTCTCCGGATGTAAGGATGCCGCCGTATTTCTTCACGAGCGTCAAAGTCAGAATGTTCTTCAGCACGGTGGGGGAAAGACCCGTCGTGTACGAATTGATCAGGAAAAATAGCGGCCGTTCGGACATAATTCCGGTGCAGGACTGAACGAACGGGAACAGGCTGTCCTCCAGCTTCCACAGCTCGCCGCCCGGACCGCGTCCGTAGGACGGAGGGTCCATGATGATGCCGTCATATTTGTTGCCGCGCCGCTCTTCACGCTGTATAAATTTAAACACATCATCCGTAATAAACCGTACCGGTCGATCCTGAAGTCCGGAAAGCTGAATGTTTTCCTTTGCCCATTGGACCATGCCTTTGGCCGCGTCAACGTGGACAACCTCGGCTCCGGCCGAAGCGGCCGCTACTGTAGCACCACCTGTGTAGGCAAACAGGTTAAGCACCTTGATGGGTCTGCCCGCCTGTCGGATCAGGTCGATCATCCAGCTCCAGTTGGCTGCCTGCTCGGGGAAGAGACCGGTGTGCTTGAAATTAGTGGGGCGTATATAGAAGCGCAGCTCTCGAAAGCCGATCGTCCAGCGCTCAGGAAGCTGCCTCCGGAAATCCCAATGGCCGCCGCCGGACGAGCTGCGTTGGTAACGTCCATCCGCTGTCTTCCAACGACCGGTTTCGGCTTGCAGCGGCCATATAATTTGCGGGTCGGGCCTGCGCAGAATCACATCCCCCCAGCGCTCGAGCCGTTCACCGCCGCCTGTATCCATCAGTTCATAATCAATCCATTCGTTTGCAATATACATGCCGCGTTCTCTCGCCTTCCACGTAGTTTCCATTCCAAGGAATAATGCATACATTGTACATGACTTGTCCCTGAATCGCAAAAAACGACGTATGTCGCCGATTCTTGTTTCTGTTTCGCCTGTTCGCTACAATAGTGTACAAGAGGGGGATGAACGGATGATGAGACCGACGGTTTTTTGGCTGCAGGCTGCCATTTACGCGTTTCTCCTGTTTCTGGTGATGCTGCTCTCGCTGCAATCAAGCTGGTTGGCGACCTTTGACCGAACGGCAGCGGGTTGGATCGAACAAATTCGCTCACCTGCAATCACGGCGCTGCTCCCATGGCTCGGCAAATTCGGCGATACGTCCGTACTGGTGACTGTTTATGCCATCGTATTCCTGCTATTCTGGTTCAAGCTTGGATGGAGGAGAGAAGCGGGATTTGCCGCTGTCAGCCTGCTTGGCGCATACGCTGTGAATACGATGCTCAAGCAGGTCATTGCGCGAGCCAGGCCGCAGGAGCTGGAGTGGCTTGTACAGGCGGACGGTTACAGCTTTCCGAGCGGCAACGCAATGGTCGCGGCGTCCTTCTACAGTTATGTCGTGTTCCAGTTGTTCCGGCATATGAAGGGACGTCACTCTATAGGCGCATTCGCTATCATGCTCCTAGGCGCAGTAGTCATTGTGCTCGCAGGCAGCTCCAGACTGTATGCCGGCATTCATTACACCAGCGACATCCTGGCCGGTTACGGACTAGGCTTGGCCTTCGCATCTGTGCTCATGCTATTTACCGGTCAAGCTTCGAATTCCCGGATTTGAATCAACGAAAAATAATGAAAATTTCAGTATATACATATTACGTCGCAAAATTGCCTAACCTCCATGGAATAATTTCACTGCATGCTGAGATACAATAAGGGGAAGACGAGCCGTGAACGTCAGTCTATCGGCTGCGCTGTTTATCGAAACGGGCGGCAGACTGACTTTTTTTGTCTCCCTGAGCAGGGAAAACTTTACCACAAGGCGAATACGTACAAGGAAAAGGGGCTGATGCGATGGGCACCGCGTTTTTCCGCGATGCGTGCTTTCCAAGTGAGCACGATATCTATTTATTTCGCCAGGGAAACTTGCATCATGGCTACCGAACGTTTGGCGCACATATGGAGAGTATGGGTGGAATCGAGGGCGTGCGTTTCACCGTATGGGCGCCGCATGCAAGAGAAGTCAGAGTGGCAGGTGATTTCAACGACTGGAACGGGGAACAGCACTGGCTTGCGTCCGACCCGCGAGGGACCGGTGTCTGGAGCGGGTTTATTGCGGGCATCGGACAGTGGGAACGGTATAAGTTTGAGGTCATTGCCCAGGACGGTCGCAAGCTGATGAAGTCCGATCCGTATGCGTTTCATTGTGAGACGAGACCCGGTACGGCCTCGATCGTATATGAGCTTGACGGATACGAATGGAATGACAGCGCCTGGATGGAGCGCAGGGCCAGCGAGACTCCCTATGACCGGCCAATCAACATTTACGAGGTTCACCTTGGCACCTGGAAGCGGAAGCCGAACGGGGATCCATACAGCTATATAGAGCTGGCCGACGAGCTTGTCGATTACGTCGCTTCGCTGGGATACACGCACATCGAGCTGCTGCCGATCCTTGAGCATCCGTACGACCGCTCATGGGGCTATCAGGCGACCGGATATTATGCGGCAACGAGCCGCTTCGGCACTCCCAAGGATTTCATGCGTTTTGTCGACCGATGCCACCAGCGCGGACTGGGCGTCATACTGGACTGGGTGCCGGGACACTTCTGTAAAGACGATCACGGCTTGCGGCAGTTCGACGGCCGGCCGCTCTATGAATACAGTGACGAACGAATGGCCGAGAAGCTTGAATGGGGGACGCTCGCCTTTGATTTTGGCAGGCCTGAGGTCGTATCATTCCTGATTTCGAACGCAATCTACTGGATGGAGCGGTTTCACCTGGACGGGCTGCGTGTCGATGCTGTCGCCTCCATGCTTTATCATAATTTCGGCAAACCACCGGAACGGCATATCCGCAATCAGTTAGGCGGAGAAGAAAATCTGGAAGCGATCGAATTTCTCAAAAAGCTGAACGGCGCCGTGTTTCGATGGTTTCCCAATGTGCTGATGATGGCGGAGGATTCCTCCGATTGGCCGCTCGTCTCCGCCCCGACCGACATCGGGGGACTCGGTTTTAACTATAAGTGGAACATGGGCTGGATGAACGATATGCTCGAGTATATGGAGACGGATTCGTACTTCCGCAAGTGGCATCACAATCTCATTACCTTTTCCTTTTTCTATGCGTTTTCTGAGAATTATGTATTGCCTTTCTCGCACGATGAGGTCGTTCACGGCAAGAAGTCGCTCATCGCAAAGATGCCGGGGGATTATTGGCAGCAATTTGCACAGCTGAGGCTGCTGTATGCGTACTGGATGACCCATCCCGGCAAGAAGCTGCTCTTTATGGGCGGGGAATTTGGTCAATTCTCCGAATGGAAGGACCTCGATCAGCTCGATTGGCACTTGCTCGAATACGAGCTGCATCGCAAAACCTTTGATTACGTCGGACTGCTCAACCGGTTTTACTTGCATGAGCCTGCGCTGTGGCAGCTGGATCACGATTCGAGAGGCTTCGAATGGATCGACGCCGGCAACGAAATGCAGAGCATTATCGCTTTCCTCCGCCGTGACGGTCAAGGAGGCAGCCCGCTGGTCGTTGTGTGCAATTTCACCCCCGCCGTCCATGAGCACTACCGGGTCGGCTTGCCTGAAGGGGGCATATATGTCGAACTGCTCAATACCGACTCCTCGCAATTTGGCGGTTCCGGAGTCGTGCACCAAAGCCCGATTCACAGCGAGTGCGTCTCTTGGCACTTCCGGGAGCATAGCGCCGTGATTCGAATACCGCCATATGCGGCGGTCATCATGAAACGGATGGATCAAGAGAGGGGAGCTTGCGATGAGGAAGAAGGAAATGGTAGCGATGCTGCTGGCTGGAGGGGAAGGGCGAAGACTGGGGGCGCTAACCCGTAATTTGGCCAAACCTGCGGTCCATTTTGGCGGCAAATACCGAATTATTGATTTTACGCTCAGCAACTGCACCAACTCCGGTATTGATACCGTCGGGGTCCTGACCCAATATCAGCCGCTCATTCTGAACTCGTACATCGGAATCGGCTCTCCTTGGGATTTGGACCGGAAGCATGGCGGAGTCGCTGTACTTCCGCCTTTTGTCGAGCAGCAGGGAGGCAACTGGTACAAGGGAACGGCAAATGCGATCTTTCGGAATATGAATTTTATCGAGCAGTTTGAGCCGGAATATGTGCTGGTCATCTCCGGCGACCACATCTACAAGATGGATTACGATGCCATGCTGGCTTTTCATAAGCAAAAGGGTGCGGACGCAACGATTGCAGTAATTGAAGTGAAATGGGAGGAAGCGAGCCGGTTCGGCATCATGAGTGTCGACAACGAGCATCGCATAACGGAATTCAGCGAGAAGCCGAAGGAGCCGAAGAGCAATCTGGCGTCGATGGGCATTTATATTTTTAACTGGAAGGTGCTTCGTCGATATTTGCTGGAAGATGAAGCCAACCCGAATTCCTCCAACGATTTTGGCAAGGATGTCATCCCGGCGATGCTCGGCAGCGGGTCATCCATGCTGGCGTATCCCTTTCAGGGCTACTGGAAGGATGTCGGCACGATCGACAGCTTATGGGAAGCGAATATGGACCTGCTGGAGGATACGCCTTCGCTTAACCTGAACGATCGGAGCTGGCGCATTTATTCCGTCAATCCGAATCAGCCCGCTCAGTACATATCGGATGGCGCGAAGGTGCGCAGATCGCTCATTAACGAAGGCTGCTCGATTCTCGGCGAAGTGGAGCGTTCCGTACTGTTCTACGGAGTTAGAACCGGATCGGGGAGTGTCATCCGTGAATCCGTCATTATGCCTAACGCAGTCATTGGCAATCATGTCACGATTTATCGAGCCATTATCGGAGAGAATACCGTCATTGAGGATGGCGCCATCATCGGCGACCCGAACGGCAGCATCACGCTGATAGGCGCTAACGAAACCGTACAAGCCGGAAAGGACGTGCTCGCATGAAGCAAATGATGGGCGTCATCAACCTGGTTAATGAATGGGATCATCTGGAGGAACTCACCTCCGGTCGTTGCATCGCATCTGTTCCGTTCGGAGGTCGCTATCGCCTTATTGATTTCGCACTTTCCAATATGGTCAATTCGGGCATCGAGGACGTCGCGGTATTCACGCATACCAAATACCGCTCGCTGATGGATCATCTCGGCTCCGGCAAGGAATGGGATCTGGACCGCAAGCGCGGCGGCCTGTTCGTGCTTCCGTTCATTCACGATGAGGCGCTTGGCCTATCGCGCGGTGATCTGTATCAATTCTACAGCCATCGCGACTATTTCTATCGCGGTTCCCAGGAATATGTGCTTATTTGCCGCAGTCATATTATCGCCAATATCGATTATCAGAAGGTGCTGCGCCATCATCTCGATACGAATGCCGACATTACGCTCGTTTATTCTCCGATGTTTGTCGTCGACGCCGCGCGGTATCGCAAAATATCGGTCGACAATGCAACAGGGCGCGTCACGCTGATCGAGAACGAATCCGGCAGATTGGACAGCGACAACATTTCGCTGGAGATGTATGTGATGAAGAAATCGCTGCTCCTTGACATCGTTGAAACCTGCCTTTCTCAAGGCTATTACCATCTGGTTCGCGATGGGATCATGAAAAATATCGAAAAGCTGCATATTTCCGGCTATCGCTTTAACGGCTACAGTGCGATCATAAATTCCATCCCGAGTTATTATCGGCACAGCATGAGCATGCTGCAGCCGCAAGTGCTGCGGGAGCTGTTCTTCCAATCAAACAGTCTGATTTATACGAAGGTCAAGGATGAGCCGCCAGCACGTTATATGGATCACGCCGTTGTTCGAAATTCCTTGATTGCCAACGGATGTACCGTCGAGGGCAAAGCAGAAAATTCCATTCTGTTCCGCGGTGTCAAAATCCATCAGGGAGCTGTCGTTAAAAACAGTATCCTGCTCCAGAACTGC
The DNA here is from genome assembly GCA_041641375.1 of Paenibacillus sp. Taxonomy (GTDB): domain Bacteria; phylum Bacillota; class Bacilli; order Paenibacillales; family YIM-B00363; genus Paenibacillus_AK. The sequence goes on along the minus strand of JBEPYM010000046.1, from coordinate 15,095 downwards.
GAGATCGGCGAGAATGTCATCATCGAGAATGCGATCCTGGATAAGGATGTCTTTATCGATCAAGGCCGTGTTTTGACTGGGGCACAGTCTGCGCCGTTTATCGCCGCCAAGAAAAAGATCATATGATAGCGGGGTATATCCCGTTACATAGATAAATATGGGTGGGAGTGGTTAAGAGCATGAACGTACTGTTTGTCGCGTGTGAGGCGGCGCCGTTCGCCAAGTCGGGAGGTCTCGCCGACGTGATCGGCTCGCTTCCGAAGGAACTGAAGCGCCAGGGAATTGATGCCAGAGTCGTGCTGCCAAAGTACGAGGATATTCCGGATTCATGGAAGGAACGGATGACGTTCCTGAAGGCGGTCAATGTGCTGCTCGGCTGGAGGAACAAATACTGCGGCATCGAGATGCTGGAGCATGACGGCGTCACTTACTATTTTCTGGACAACGAGTTTTACTTCAAGCGGCGCGGCTACTACGGATACGGGGATGATGCGGAACGGTTTGCCTTCTTCTGCGAGGCGGTGCTCGAGGCACTGCCACAGCTGGACTGGCGACCGGACGTGCTTCATTGCCACGACTGGCATACGGCGCTTGTACCGGTGTTCCTGAAGTCCCACTATGCGAACAGCTCCTATCACCAAGGAATTCGGACCATTTTTACAATTCATAACTTGAAGTACCAAGGTGTCTTCGGCAGCGGCATCATGCAGGATCTCCTGAATCTAGGACCGGAGCACTTTCATCCGGATGCGCTTGAGTTTTATGGCTCCGTCAACTTTATGAAGGGCGGTCTCCTATATTCCGACGCCATCACGACGGTAAGCCGAACGTACGCGGAAGAAATTACGATGCCCTATTATGGGGAGGCGCTGGACGGCATTCTGCGCAAACGCCGCAGCGATTTGTACGGGATTGTGAACGGCATCGATTATGAATCGTTTGATCCGATGAACGACGATGCGCTTGCTGTCAATTATCGAAAGTCAGCCGCCAAGAAGCGCAAAAATAAGCTGGCGCTGCAGGAGCGCCTGGGTCTCCCGGTCAACGAAGAAACCCCAGTGATCGGAATTGTCACCCGGTTGGTGCAGCAGAAGGGCCTCGATCTGATTGTGCATGTGCTTGACGAGCTGCTGGACGAGGATGTGCAGGTCGTATTGCTGGGTGCCGGGGATTATAAATACGAAAGTATGTTTCGGGATGCGGCCGTGAGGCGACCGGAGAAGCTATCCGTGAATACGCTGTTTGACGAGAAGCTTGCCCGCCTCATTTACGCCGGCTCGGATATGTTCCTGATGCCTTCGCTGTTTGAGCCATGTGGAATTGGACAGTTGATTGCGCTCCGCTATTTAAGTGTTCCGATTGTGCGCGAGACGGGCGGATTGCGCGATACCGTCATACCGTACAATGAGTTTACGGGCGAGGGCTGGGGTTTCACATTCAGCCACTACAATGCTCACGAGATGCTGGACGCTGTGCGCAGAGCTCTCACGAAATACGAGCAACCAGAAGCGTGGGACAAGCTGCTCGGAACGATCTCCAGGCTGGACTTCAGCTGGAACCAGTCAGCCAAGCAGTACCGCTCCTTATATGGTCATGCCGTAAAATACAGCTAGATGCCGGAACGAAGTGGAACCCTCCTTGTTGGTGCGGGGGGGTTCTTTGTTGTTGACAATTGCGGCTATATCATTCAAACTATATTTTAGTAACCAAGTGATAATAAATATGTACTGAAGGAGATGTCAACGATGCCGATATCTACATCCATAAGTTCAAATCATCCGTCAGCCAGGAAAAAACGGCTCAGCTTCAGCCAGACGGCTGCGAAAGCAGGAATTGCGGCTGTCCTGGCCGCAATAGGGAATGCGCTTCTGTACGTAATCGGCTCCTTGTTAGGCGCTTTCCCCGAGACGGTCATCATCCCCAACGCGAATGCACCGATGACGATTGTTCCCGTATTGCTTGTGTCGGTCGTCACTTCCGTGATCGGGGTGATCGTCTATGCGCTCATCAACAATTTGAAAATCTTTTCGATCGTGGCGGCGGTTGTCTTTGTACTGATGTTTGTGACTCCGTTCAGCATTCCGGATGCACCGGTGTCCATGGTTGTGTTTCTCGAGCTGATGCATGTCTTGCCTGCCGCAGCTGTGCTCTGGGTGGCTTCCCGCAAATAAAGGCTTCATGCGAAAACACGCAGTATCGGATCATCCGATACTGCGTGTTTTTTAGCATCATTAGATCAGGAATGCGCGGGAGATGATTACGAGAAGGATGAACAGAACCAGAATTGCTCCTGTGGACGTCCACAGTCCTGCGCCGTAACCAACGCCACAAGCGCCAGCTGCACCAGCTGCATATGCCATTTGTCAACACTCCATTCTTTTTGAAGGTTAGGTGTTTCGGTCTTGCTGAGATAAATTATGCAGCTCGTGATTGCGGCGTATGGGGCAATGTCCCGGTTTCCTGAAATATAGACGTTTGAACGGGCATTGCGCGGAAGCAGTTCGTTAGAACAGTCTGCTCAAACGAATATTGAGACGAGCTGCTACTCCTGCCGGGTTGTCCAGGCTTCGAGGACCACCGAAGTTAAAGGCGATGATGACAATATCGTTCGTGCCGCGCCGCAGGAAGCGTCGAATGTTAAAGCTGCGCCCAACGGTAAAGAAGGATGGGGTGTTCTGCGGCTGATCGAATACGACAGGTCTGCCATTAATAAATACGGCGGCATAGTTATCGACGGACAAAAACAGCTCGGCTCTGCGGATGAAACGACGCGGGCTGATCCGGAACGTATTGGAGATGATTGCCGTCTGGCTGCCGAGATCTCTTGCATTCCATACGTAATTGGCGTTCGGAACGATGACCCAGGCTGGGTCGCGCGCGATAATGTCGGCATTAAACCATGTGTTGTCCGTACCGATGACCGTACTCACCTGATTAATCTGGACCGGGTTATGTCTGGCACGCAGCTTTCCGACATGTTGACGGTACATATCCATAATTTTCTTTTTTGCCGAATCACTTCGTCTAAGCTTTACCACCTTGTCCGGGATTGCATTGCTTTTTTTCTTTGTAACCAATTGAACGTCCACTCCTTCTGCTTTGGAATGCTACATCATATGAAGCTTGTTCGATCCGGTTCATGCAAAAGTCCACGAATTGAATCAGGAAGTGAAAATATGCGGAAAGCTACGGTACTGTTGCTCAGGAATAGTACAATCCACGTGATACATAGGGTAAAACTAAGAAAGGATTCTTACGGAGGTGCGTCCATGTTTTTCCATGTGAAGGAGCTGCAATATCATGCAACGCCGGAGTGTCCGGATCCGGTCTATGCGAAGAAGCTGCAGGAAATCCTTGGCGGACAGTTCGGTGAAATATCGGTGGCGCTGCAGTATATGTTTCAAGGGCTGAATACAAGAGGCGACGGGAAGTATAGGGATTTGCTCATGGATACAGCAACGGAAGAGCTTGCGCATGTCGAAATGCTGTGCACGATGATCGCCAGGCTGCTGGACAATGCTCCGGTTCAGGAGCAGGAGAAGGCGGTGGCCGCTAATCCGGTGCTTGGCGCTGTCATCGGTGGCATGAACCCGCAGCATGCGATTGTATCCGGGCTGGGAGCAATGCCGAAGGACTCGATGGGGGTTCCGTGGAATGCAGGCTATATTATCGCGAGCGGCAACCTGCTAGCGGACTTCCGCGCCAATCTGAATGCCGAGTCCCAAGGACGTCTGCAGGCGGTTCGGCTGTATGAGATGACAACGGACCGCGGTGTACGCGACATGCTGTCTTTCCTTATTGCACGTGATGCCATGCATCAAAATCAATGGGCGGCGGCGATTGCCGAGCTCGAGTCGAAGGAAGGGCTGCTCGTCCCTAGTACGTTCCCGAGACAGCTGGAGAAGACGGAGGTTTCGTACACCTTCTTTAACTTGTCGCGTGGGGATGAGAGTGCGGCGGGACGCTGGGCTGGCGGTCCAAGCATGGATGGGTGCGGCTACTTCCAATACGTCCAGAATCCGGTGCCATTCGGACCGAGACCGGTGCTGCCGCCGGCGCCGCCCTATATCCACGATACGCCTCCTGCGGTGGTGCAGGGACGTGCCGCAATGCCAACGGTGCCTGGAAGTTCGACAGCAAACCCGAAGCCTGCTGCGAATCCGAAGCTCGACGCAGCCAAAGCTGCGGATCAAACCAAAAAATGAAGGTCTAAATAGCAAAGGACACCTGCAGGAGATTCCAGCCTCCATCAGGTGTCCTTGCTAACTTATTTTTCTCGGATCATCATCGTCCACAGGCTGTCGGGTTCATAGCCGAGACGCCATGCAGCGACTCCGGCGAGCTCATATTTCTTCGCCAGATCGAGCCGTGCTTTTACGGTGATTTCATCCTCCAGCCAAAATACGTACGTGAAGCCGCCTTCCTTGTATTCCACCTTGTATTGCTGGAAGCGATCGTCCCACGTCTTGACTGCTTTCTTGTCCGACATCAGCTTCGGCAGCGCGTCCATAATGACGGCACGGTTGCTGACCATCTTGCCTTCCGCGTCCAGCTTCCATTCGCGGACGTAGAAAGGAATGCCGAGCAGCAGCTTGTCGCGCTGAATGCCATAAGCGAGAAATTCCTTAATGCCTTGCTCGACCCATTGCAGTCCTGCTACAGAGCCCGGATTCGGCGCACCGCTCCAGTGCTGGTCGTAGGCCATAATCGCCACATAATCGACAATTTGCGCAATTTGCTCATGGTCGAACGTTGTCTTTGCGTTCCAGGCTGCGCTGCCTCGAGGAAGGTCAACCGAGACGACAAGCCCCTTTTCATGGGCGGCTTTGGTGATCATGCGCAGAAATTCTGTGTATCGATTGCGGTCGCTGGCGGCCATCTCCTCAAAATCGACGTTGATGCCTTCAGCGCCAAGCGCAGCACAGCGGTCAACCAATGCGCGGATAAATTTCTGCTGCGCTTCTTTATTGGCCAGGAATTGGCTGGTCATGCTTGCGTTGAATTGATTGTGGACAAGCGGGTGAACCTTGATGCCGCTTCGCTGGAGCTCCCTCACCATATCGGCGCTGCTCTTGTCCGTCAGGTTGCCCTCAGCGTCCGCGAGCGTAAACCAGGATGGCGAATCGACATCCAGCCCTTGGGTCGGCTTGACCTGGGCCCGGATCGTATCGGAAGATGCCGTACCATTCCATGCCCAATACTGCAGCTTCCGGAAGTTGTTCCAGATTCGCAGGCCGTCATACGTTTGGATGGAGGAATTCGCATAACGCATCGCATACGTAACGGAGTCCTTGATTGACTTGAATTCGCCGATCAAGCTGGTATTTTGGTAGACGCGGAAATAAGGGTAATTATTCCAAATCTCTTTGCCGTTCATCTTGATGACAGCATGATCCCAACGTCTCGCATCCTGAAGCGCTTCGTCCAAGGTCAAATGTTCGTTGAGCTTGACGCCATGCTGAAGGACGTGGAACGCCCGAATGTTAGAGTGGATGACCGTACCTCGTCCAATATTGACAACGGTGGAATTGGCCCATTTCAGCGATTCGTTGATTGCGTCTTCAAGATAAGCAAATTTCCAGCTCTCGGTCGTATACGAGCCTTGAAATACTTGATACACCTTATCATAGCTTCGTGCGGTCGCTTTGGCGGCGTCTGAATAATTATCCCATACCCATCTCATTGTCGAGAGGTCAATCACGTGAGCATTCGCCCACTTGCGGGCCTCAGCGCGTGCTTCATCGAGCGTTGTAAAAAACCAGCTGTTGAGCGTAATTTCCCCTTGATAGAGCCGAAAGCCCGGCTTGGCATACTGGGAGAAGCTCCAGCCTTCGCCCTGTGTGTCGCGTACAGAGGAGTTGGCCCAGCGGCGAGCTTCGGCAGTCGCCGCTTCCAGCGTGGAAAATTCCGCCCATGGCAGCGGAGTGCCGTTCTGATACACCTTATAGCGTTGAAAGTTGTCCCACAGCCAGTTGCGGGAGCCGATCTCTTCGACATAGCTGTTGTTGTACTGTCGTGCAAACGATACGGCGTTGTTGTAGGTTGAAAACTCTCTCAGCAAATTATCGTTCTGATAGACGCGATATTTCGTCGTCAAATCCGCGGCGGAGGCGATGCCTATGCTTTGTGTCAGAAGCGTCATGCCGATCAGAGCGGCGCCTAGCGTGCGCCAGCCTTTGCGTGCTGCCAATTTCCACACTCCCATCTCGTAATCTATCGCCATATAATTGGACGAGCGTTACTAGAAAAGGTTGCGGTTCCATGGCAAAAAAACGCTCCTCCGCGAGGGAGGAGCGCCAAAGGCTAGTCTTGTATATCCGCAAACATTTCATCGTCAATATCGAGACGAATATGGCTCCGGAATACCCGCTTCTGATAGCGGTTCAGCAAGTAACGCTCGATCGCTTCCAGCATATTGGCTTCTACCAGGTACTGGCTTCGACCTTCCGCAAAAACTTCGCACGTATATCCTTGCTCTTCGTCCCAGGAAAGCTGAGCCTCCACCTGCTCCGGACGCAAATGCTTGCGTTCGGCGATATGGAAGCAAATGGCGTTAATCAGTTCGTCCTCGCCAAGCCTCATTCGCCGTAAGGTCCTTTGGGCTGCTGCTGACGGCGGCGCTCTGCAAAGTATACGAACAGCCTGCGGATCAATACAAATAAGAGCACAACGGCGAGTACGTTTACAAGCAGTCCGAGGATGCTGCCCAAAGCGCCGAGGTTGCCGAGCAAGCCTCCGAACAGAAGTCCCGCCGCTCCGCCAATCAACAGCGCACGGCCGAAGCCTCCGCCGAAGAAGCCGCCTCTGGCAGGTGCGGCCGGTTGCGCCGGTGAAACGCCGGTGGCCGGACGATTCTGATCGACACGGGTCGCATTATCCGTCCGCGGCGTATCGGTGACGCCTTTGCGCGGGGATTGGTATTTCGCTCCGCCTCCGCCCCGCTTCGCGTCTACGATAACAGGCGCTGCTGTAACCGCAAACACGAGGGAGAATGCCATCAGGATTAACATGAGTTTCTTTTTCATTGCTGCACTCCTTTTTAGCTGTAGTATTTGTCAGGCTTTCATCTTTTATCCTGAGCGGTGTACAATATAAGTATAGAGGAGGCGGTTGTTCAAATGCAATATCCGATCGCGTACGTGGACTATCTCACTGCGTTTCATGCGGAGCGGGATTTCTTTGAGTGCCACGAAATTTTGGAGGAATATTGGAAAGCGCATCCGGACGATCCCGAGCGGAACGGGTATCATGCGCTTATTCAGATTGCGGTGGGAGCTTATCATCGGCGGCGGGGCAATCGGGCAGGAGCCGTCAAGATGTGGAGCAGCGCTCGCCGTACCTGGGAGCACGTGAACGAGGAGCGGTTCGGGATGGGCGCCGGCGAGTTGGACGTACTGCTAGCCAATCTGATTGCAGAGACGCAGTCTGATCGCCCGTACCGCGATTTCGAGCTGCCGCTTCGCGATGCTTCACTGCTTGAAACGGCGAAGGAGCAATGCAGCCGCAGGGGACTTCGCTGGGGCGCGCCGTCGCCCGACGAGGACGCTGCGCTCCTGCACAAGCATATGCTCCGCGACCGCAGCGATGTGATCGAGGCGAGAGCGGCCGAGCTTCAGAGGCGGCGATCCTGAAGGCGCAGGCTGCTTGCGTAAATTTGTCCGTCGCCGGTCAGGGTGAATGCGGATCGATCGGGCCGATAATCGAGCCGAAGACGAGGCTCGAAGAAAACCTCGTGTCGCTTCTCGTAATAGATATCGTGATCGCCTTCCGCTCGCAGGTCGTCCGCGGCGGGTTCGGCTATGAGATGAAGTGCAACGACGCCGGCGACGGCGCAGCCGCAGCCCTCCGAGTCGTAGAGCAGGCGTAGCGGCGTATTTTCGGTATAACCGAGCTCGCGCAATCGGTCGGCGGCTTGTTCGGTAACATGGATATGGATCGACATGGAATGATCAGCTCCTTGAGTCTTTTGCCTGGAAGGGTTGATTTCGCTAAACTGAGTGTAGGGGAAGCGATCGCATATTGTCAATTCGAGAAGGAGTGAGCCTATGTCGGGATCGATGGAGACGCTGCAGGCATTCAAGCAGTTGGTGAAACGGATGAAAAGCTATGAGGAAGCCATATCGCTGATGCATTGGGATTTGCGAACCGGGGGTCCACGTAAGGGAATCCCGGGCAGGTCGGAGGCGATCGGAGAGCTGTCGACCGAGCTGTTCCGCATGTCGGTATCCGAGGATATGGGACGGTATTTGGAGGAGCTGGGACGGGAGGACGTGTTTCAGGAGCTCGATTTGACGTCACAGCGGATGGTCAAGGAAGCGAAACGCAGCTATGACAAGAGCGTGAAAATTCCGCCGGAGCGCTATCAGCAATTTGTCGTATTGACCTCGAATGCGGAAGCGGCATGGGAAGAGGCGAAGCCGGCCAACGATTTTGCCAAGCTCCAGCCCTACCTGGAGCAAATCGTGGACTTCCAGCGGGAGTTTATCGGGCTGTGGGGTTATGAGGAGCATCCGTACAATACGCTGCTTGATATGTATGAGCCGGGTATGACGGTTGCCAAGCTGGACGCCGTATTCGGTGAGCTGCGCGAACGGCTGGTGCCGCTTGTCGGTGCGATCGCCGCGAAGCAGCTGCCGGATCAACCGTTCCTCCATCGGCGGTATCCGAAGGAGCAGCAGCGGGCGTTCAGCCTCTTCCTGCTGCGCGAGCTCGGCTACGACCTCGAAGCCGGCCGACTGGACGAATCGGCGCATCCCTTCATGGTATCGCTCAATCCGGGAGATGCGAGGGTCACAACTCGTTTTGACGAGGATGACATCAAATATTCGGTATTCTCAACCATCCACGAATGCGGTCACGCTCTTTATGAGCAAAATATCGATCCCGAGCTCGGTTCGACCAACCTCGGATCCGGCACGTCGATGGGCATTCATGAGTCGCAATCGCGCTTCTGGGAAAATGTCGTCGGTCGCAGCCGCGGCTTCTGGACTCGCTATTTCCGCGATTTTGCAGCGATGTTCCCGGAACAGCTGGAGGGTGTAACGGTTGACGAGTTGTACGCAGGAATCAATGAGGTGAAGGCTTCGCTCATTCGCACCGAATCCGATGAGCTGACTTATAACCTTCATATTATGATTCGTTACGAGCTGGAGAAGCGTCTCATTGGAGGGGAGCTGCAGGTAGCTGATTTACCGCGGGAATGGAACCGTCTGTACGAGAAATACCTCGGTATTACGCCTCCTTCTGATACGCTTGGCGTGCTGCAGGATGTGCATTGGTCCGGCGGAGCGTTCGGCTACTTTCCGTCCTATTCGCTCGGCAACATGTATGCCGCGCAGATGCTGCATACGATGCGCAGCGACTTGCCGGACATGGATGCGCTGATCGAGAGCGGGACATTCTCACCGATTCTGGAGTGGCTCAAGGATCGTGTGTACCGGCACGGCAAGCGCAAAACGCCGAACGAGCTCATCCGCGACATATCGGGTGAGGAGCTTGATCCTAGCTATCTGATTCGTTATTTGGAGGAAAAGTATCGCCCGATCTACGGCATTTGATAGGTTGATCTCAGATATTAGCTTGCAAGGTGTGTCAAATTTGGCCTTGGCTGCGATGGTGCAGTCGGGGCCTTTTTGTGCGAATGAGCGACGGATGCAGTCTAAGGTTAGTTTGCGAATGAGCGACGGTGAAGCCAAGGTTAGTTTGCGAATGTGCGACGGGCACCCAAGGTTAGTTTGCGAATGTGCGACGGTGAAGCCAAAGTTAGTTTGCGAATGTGCGACCGTACAGCCGTGGCTTTTTGCGAACAAGCTTCCGTTTATGCGGTGTGCGGGTAGGTAGATTGTTTTTGGATATGCATCTGGTATGGAGTACAAGATGAATTTGTATATAAGCGCATACATTCGATTTATCTTGTATGGAGTGCAGGATAACATTGGCTATATGCGGGATATGTGTGAAATCGCACGATCAACATGTATCCCATACAATATGAAGCTATATGTAACCGTTTACACCGAAAATATCATGTACTCCATACAACATGCGGGGGTGCAGCGAGGGGGATGGAGGGGTGTGCGCGGATGGGGTGGGGTGCGGCGGGAGATTGGAGCGGATGGGGCGGGGTGCAGCGAGGGGGATGGAGGTGAGTGCGCGGGTGTGGGCGGGGTACAACGGGGGGATGAAGGGGGCAACCGCAGCAACCGCAGCCATCATGCCCCCGCCATAATACCAATCAGACGCCATCACCATACGTGTCATGACCGCACATATTGGTTCGCACCCCCATATGGGCATCCGCATATCCTGTAGGTAAACCCCTTTTTCCAGAAAAAAGGGACACGGAAGGGATGACGGCTCATGACACGCATCAGGAAAGCCCTGCTGGCGGTGACGGCTGCGCTTGCGCTAACGTTTACCGGCTGCACATCCGGCGGCGGCAAAGCGGAAAAGACGGATATTACGATCGGCGAGGTTACGCGTTCCATCTTCTATGCACCTCAATATGTAGCGCTCACCAAGGGCTTCTTCAAGGAAGAAGGACTGAACGTCCAGCTTCAGACGACACCGGGCGGCGACCGCACGATGACCGCTTTGCTGTCTAACCAGATCGATATCGCGCTCGTCGGCTCGGAAACCTCGATTTACGTCTATTTGCAAGGCTCCGACGATCCGGTCATTAACTTTGCGCAGCTGACCCAGACGGACGGCACGTTCCTCGTATCGCGCACGAAGGTCGACAATTTCAAATGGGAGATGCTCAAAAATTCGACCTTCCTTGGACAGCGCAAGGGCGGAATGCCGCAGATGGCGGGTGAATTTGTACTGAAAAAGCATGGCATCAACCCGCAAAAGGATTTGAACCTGATCCAGAATGTCGAGTTTGCCAACATACCGACCGCATTTGCGTCGGGTACCGGTCAGTGGGTTCAGCTGTTTGAGCCGCAGGCTTCGATTTTTGAGAAGGAAGGACGCGCACATGTTGTCGCTTCATTCGGAGTGGAGAGCGGACATTTGCCGTATACCGTGTTCATGACGAAGAAGAGCACGATGGAACGAAGTCCGGTGATGGTCCAGAAGTTTACGAATGCCGTATACAAAGCGCAGCAATGGGTCAAAAAAAGCTCCGTTGAGGAAATTGCCGATGCGGTAGCCCCCTTCTTCGACAACACCGATCGCAGTATTATCGTCTCGGTCGTCAAGCGGTACAAGGAACAGGGCTCCTTCGCGGAAAATCCGATTGTTGACGAGAAGGAATGGAATAACCTGCTGAATGTGATGGAGTCGGCGGGCGAGCTGAAGCAGCGCGTTCCCCATCGTACACTCGTCAACACCGAGTTTGCGGAGAAGGCTATGAAATAACAGCTGCATCATCGATGGATGAAAGGGAGGTGCGTGTATGAAACCGGCGGTACAGCTGGAAGGCGTTACTCATGTCTATGTATCGAAGCACAAGGCGATGCTGGCCGTGGAAGACATCAGCTTCTCGATTCAGCCCGGTGAGTTTGTCGCGCTTGTCGGACCAAGCGGCTGCGGCAAAACGACGCTTCTGTCGATTGTAGCCGGACTAATCAAGCCGACGACAGGTCGCGTGGAAATCTCCGGTCGTCAAGTGACGGGTCCCAGCTCCCGAATCGGCTATATGCTTCAGCAAGATTACTTGTTCCCCTGGCGCACGATTCGCCAGAATGCAAGGGTTGGGCTGGAGCTGGCGGGCATGGATACGAAACAGAAGCAATCGTATATGCTCCAGCTTCTGGAGGAGATGGGGTTGCTCCAAGCTATTGAACAGGTTCCGTCCCAGCTGTCGGGGGGCATGCGTCAGCGTGCTGCGCTTGTCCGCACGCTGGTGACGGAGCCTGACGTATTGCTGCTCGACGAGCCGTTCTCGGCGCTGGATTACCAAACCAAGCTGCAGCTAGAAGAGCTTGTCACACAAACCTTGAAGCCCCGGGGGGTTACCGCGCTGCTCGTTACGCATGATTTGGCCGAAGCGATCGCGATGTCCGACCGGATCGTTGTGCTTGACCGCAATCCAGGCCGCGTCCGGGCCGAATTCGCGGTGCCGGAGTCGATCCGGCTTGCCAGCCCGCTGGATGCGCGCGAGCTGCCGGGCTTTCACGAATTATTTCGGAGGCTGTGGAGCGAGCTGGAGGAAGCGGATGGTAAAGGAGGGGATTTCGATTCCGGAAGCAAAGCGAATGCAATCGCCAAACCTTAGCCTGGACCCGAGCTCCGACCCACCGGGAGCGGGCGGAAACGCCGATCTGCCGAGGCGTGTCTATGAGGAGTACCGGCGAAATCAACGCAGGCGTTCATGGCTAGTCGTCGGCACACAGCTTATACTGCTTGCCATCTTTTTTGGATCGTGGGAGCTGGCGGGACGCAATCGGCTTATTGACGTCCTGCTGTTCAGCTACCCGAGCAAAATCGTGGCGTTGCTATATGAGAATTTGATGAACGGCACGCTGCTGCCTCATATCGGAGCGACAGTGTTTGAGACTTTCGTCGGCTTCGTTCTCGGCACGCTGTGCGGTACGCTGATTGCAGCGGCGATCTGGTATTCGGAATTTCTGTCGCGAGTGCTCGATCCCTTTATCGTCGTTCTGAATTCGATGCCCAAGGTGGCGCTCGGACCGCTTTTTATCGTAGGCTTCGGTCCCGGGATCTTCTCCATCGTTGCGATGACGCTTGCAGTGACCGTCATCATTACGACACTCGTCGTGTATAACAGCTTTAAGGAGGTAGACGCCAATTATGCGAAGCTTGTTCGCGTATTCGGCGGCACCCAAAGGGACGTGTTCCTGAAGGCTATATTTCCAGCGTCCGTACCTACGATTGTGTCCACGCTGAAGGTGAACGTCGGACTTGCGTGGATCGGTGCGATTGTCGGCGAATTTCTGACCAGCAAGCAGGGGCTGGGGTATTTGATCATATACGGCTTTCAGGTGTTTAATTTTACGCTCGTCATTGGTAGTTTGTTTGTGATCGCGCTGTTTGCGACGCTGATGTATCAAGCGGTCGCCTGGCTGGAGAGCAGGTTCGTCCGCAGGCTGTAGGAGGTCCGCCGGATGCCCGTGCGCCGTGCCGGACTCCGGCATATCCGTGCCGCTCGCTTGCAAGAGGGCGGCCTGTTTCGTTACAGTAGATGGACAAGCGTTGTCTTGAAATTCCATCCCTGTGCCGCAAGGAGGCGCGAACCGCATATGCTCGGTATCCGTGTCGTCAAAACCGCAATCGCCGCTGTCATCGCCGTATTTCTTGCGTCGATGTTCAGCCTCCAGTTCGCTACCTCGGCGGGGCTGCTTGCCATTCTGGGCACAGATGTCACGCGTAAGCGTTCCCTGCGAACCGCCTTTATCCGCAGCGTAGCGTCGATCGTCGGCCTGCTGTTCGGTGTATTTATTTTTCAATTGTTCGGCTTTGCACTCTGGGTAATCGGTGTGTATATTTTAGCGGCTTATCCGATACTCGCCCGTCTCAAGCTGAAGGACGGCATTGTGACCAGTTCAGTCATCGTCTTCCATGTCTTCAGCCTCAAGTCTGTCGCTCCGCCGGTGATACTGAATGAAATTTTTTTGCTGCTGATCGGGCTAGGTTCGGCGATGTGCGTCAATCTTGCGTATATGCCGCGTTCGGACCAAAGGCTGCGAGAGCTTAGGATACTCACAGAGGATTTGTTTGCAGCGATTCTCATGCAGCTGTCTCGCCATCTGAAGTTTCGGGATGCGATCTGGGACGGCAAGGAGCTCATTCAGGCGCAGGACGCGATTGCGGAGGGGCTGGAGCTTACAGCGCGTTCGTCCGAGAACCAACTGTTTGTCCATGAGGAATACAGCCGAACGTATTTCGGCATGCGAAGGGATCAGCTCGACTCGATCCAACGTATGGTGCAGCTGGTCGCACAGGTTTATGAGACCGTGCCGCATTGCGTGCTGGCGGCTGAGCTGTTCGAAGCGCTTAGCGTCGATGTCAGGAGCGAGTATTATACGGGCAACGTCGAGTCTCGGCTTGCGGAGCTGGAGCGGCGATTCAGGGAGATGGCGCTGCCACAGACAAGGGCGGAATTCGAGGTGCGGTCGGCGGTTTTTCAGCTGTGTCTGGAGTTGGAACGGTATTTGTCTATTGCCAAGAGCAAAAAGAAAAAATATTTGTCACCCTAGACGAATGTCCTGCATACAATTGTAACGAATGATTGTATGGAGGAGGGTAAGACGATGTCCATTAGCTATAAAGACTTCGAATGCAGAGAGATTATCACCAAAGCAGTGTGCGGCAAAGGACGGAAGTTCTCTCAAGTGACACATACGGTTACGCCGCCGAATAAGCCGACGAGCATTCTCGGCGCATGGATCATCAACCATCAATATGAATCGGTGCGATCGGCGGACGGCATCGAGGTAGTCGGTACTTACGATATCAACATTTGGTACTCGTACAACCGCAACTCTCAAACCGATGTCGCCAAGGAAACCGTCTCGTATTCCGAGGTTGTGCCGCTGTCCTACCTGGATCCGAAGCATCGCGCGTCCACCGTAGAGGTATCGGCCGATGCAACACAGGAGCCCAATTGCGTGGAGGCGACAATCTCCGCATCCGGCGGCGGTGTCGTCATTCGCGTCGAGCGTGAGTTCGAGGTGGAAATGGTAGCGGAGACGAAGGTTTGTGTCATGGTTTGCGAAGGCGGCTGCGACGACTTCGGAGACAAGGATGGGGATCTGGGCGATGATTTTGAAGACCTGGAAGCAGATTTGCTGGAGGATGAAATCGATTAGTGTCCGTATGGGCTGACGATTCAACCGGTTGCTGCTGCACTCTCATCTACTGTATGCTGACTGGGGGAGTCGGCCCACGGCCGGTGCCCTCTTTTTTTTAAAAAACTTTTATCAAATACGCTTTGGATAGCGGAGGTACTGCATCGTGCCGACCTTCACAAGCGCTTTAACAATCAGAGAGAAGCTATGGGCCGACTGGAACAGCAAGCTTCGGGGGTCAGCCTTTGCGGGACGGGTGCTGAACCCCGAAGCGGCGTTAGCCGATCTTAGGCGCAACGGGATCCCGGTTGTCGGCGAGTCTCGGCAGCAGCAGGACGGTCA
>JBEPYM010000045.1:0-21412 GCA_041641375.1 Paenibacillus sp. | reverse complement strand
AAATGACCAAATCGACATATGAGGGTGGTGACGAGCAGTCCGCGGCAAGAGGCGGACGAATGGGGATACGAGGCAAATGACCGAATCGGCATATGAGGGTGGTGACGAGCAGCGCGCGGCAAGAGGCGGACGCGTCTTTTCTCTTGTCAATTTCCGCTCGTCCGGGTGCATACAATGGAGAAGTGGTTCAATTCGACACTGGAGGTGCGGAGGGTGCGCGTTTATGAAAAGTACGGAATTAGCCCGGAGCTGGTAGAGCGGGTTAAGCGAAAGATGAAGGAGCCTGGCGCAAGCGACCGGGTCAAATTGCTGCTAAACGGGCTTACCAAAGCGGACCTTCAGGATAAGGCCAAGGTCAAGAAGCTTGCCGCTGCCGTATCCCGGGAAATTGACGAGAAGCTGACGGAAACGCAGTCAGAGGCTCTGGTTCGGTTTGTGCTGGCGCAAAAAATCGATCCGAACAATACGCTCCATCTGATCAAGCTATGGGGCATGTTTCGTTAAGAGGGATTGTGCGTCAGGTTGTTGCCGCTGCCTTCGGGCTGGATGAGCCGGGTTTGGGGAGGGCTGGCGTCAGGCGGGGCCGGCGGGTGGTAGAAGATGGAGATGACGAGGCAGCCGGGTGGTAGAGGCTGGCGTCAGGCGGGGCCGGCGGGTGGTAGAAGATGGAGCTGACGGGGTGGCCGGGTGGTGTAGGCTGACAGGGCGCCCGGATGGCGGAGGGTGGAGCTGGCGGGACGCCCGAGCTTACTGTCCCTGCTTGCCGCCTCTCCCGGGGCGCACGTCGATAATACGGCTTAGGGCGACCCATCGGCTGACGTAATCCGGCCCCTCCAGGCGGATGCGCCCGCGTGCCGCGTCTGCCTGAGTGACGATGCCGTTCAGCTCTTCGTTGTCGTATTCGCCGAACAGCACGAGCACGACGTACGAGCCGGATGCGAGTGATTCGGCCAACGCGGCGTTCATATCGTCCAGCTTCTGCGAATCGAGCTCGGGCGGCTCCTGCCGATCGAGCCGCTGCTGGTGGCGCAAATACGCCTCTTTATGCTCGGGCAGCATCATGCGAGACGATTCAAACAAGCCGTTGCCGCGAAGCTTGAGCCCGTTGAGCCCGTTGTTGCGCGAGGAGCTTCCGCTTCCACTTCCGCTCATTTGTAGTGTCCTCCGATCTTGACGGCGCGGTCCTTCGCCTGACCGGCCTCCTTCAGGGAGGCTGCGCGAACGAGCGCCGCATTGCCGTATTTGGCCTTGATGCTGTCCGCGGCCCGCTCGAGCGCGAGCTTCTTCTCGCGTTCACCGAAGAGGACGAGCTGGTATTCGTCGTCATCGATCAGCTCGCTAAGCGCTACGCCAACCTTGCGGACGGGCAGGCCGTCCCAATGACGCTCCAAGAGGAGCGCTGCCGTCCGGTAAACGTCCTCGGTCAAATTCGTCGGGTCCGCCAGCTTCATCTGGCGATAGAAGCCGGTTGGCCGATCAAAGTCCGCGCCCTGGCAGCCTGCCGAGACGACCCATCCCATGTACCCCTTGGCGCGGCAGCGCTGGGCGACCAGTTCGGCGAGCTCAAGCAGCACGACGAGCAGCTCTTCCTTCGTGCGATAATCGCGAGGCAGCGTCATCTGGTGACCGATCGCCTTCTGCCCGATATGCGTGCCCGGCTTGACCGGCGAATCGTCGAGTCCGTTCGCGATGCGCCACAGCACCTCGCCGTTCACTCCCCACTTCGCTCTCAGCTTCGGCAGCGGCGTACGGGCGAGA
The DNA here is from genome assembly GCA_041641375.1 of Paenibacillus sp. GTDB lineage: Bacteria > Bacillota > Bacilli > Paenibacillales > YIM-B00363 > Paenibacillus_AK. Next base: position 19,654 of record JBEPYM010000045.1, on the reverse strand, counting down.
TCCCCGATCGTATGAATCCCCATCACGTTCAAGTGCTGCATCATCCGCGACCCGACCATAAACATCTTTTTGACCGGGAGATTCCACAGCGTGCTTTCCAGCTCGCCGTCCTTCAGCCAATGGATGCCCGATTCGTTCTTCTTCGCAATGTTGTCGCACACCATCTTGCTGACGACCTTGTTCGACGCGATGCCGAATCGCGAGTAGACGCCGGTCTCGCAGAGAATTCGCTGCTGAATGCGCCGCGCCATCTCGACGGGCTCTCCGCCGAACAGGCGCAAGCTGCCGGTGACGTCGAGAAACTGCTCGTCGATGCTGTACGGCTCCACCAAATCGGTAAACGATTGAAAAATGTCCGTAATTTGCAGCGATACGCGAATGTATTCCTCCATGCGCGGCCGTACCACGATCAGTCCAGGGCACTTGGCCAGCGCCTCGCCGAGCCGTTCGGCGGTCGTCACGCCCTGCGCCTTCGCCATTGGGCAGGCGGCCAGCACGATGCCGGAACGGCGCGCGGGGTCGCCTGCCACAGCGACCGGCTTGTCTTTGAATTCCGGATGGGCGGCTTTCTCGACGCTGGCGTAAAAGCTCTGCATATCCGCCAGCATGATGACGCGATTTCTGCTCGTTCTCATGATGATGTCGCTCCCAAATTCAAATAGTTGCACCAGCGAATTTCAAGCTCCGCTCGAACGTAGCCCCACAGCATCGAGCATGTACGGCGGTACCCTCTGCACCAATACTCCGACTCGAGCCCAAGCCTCGTTCGCCGCTGCTCATACACGCGAATGCCTCTTCGCTTCAGGCTGCCTCTCAGCTCGGCCAGGTCGCGCAGCACCTGATCCTGAACGTGGCGCAGCGTCTTGATATACATCGCGAGAAACTTGAGCTGCTGACGCTCCAGCTCGGCGATATCGCGATCCAGCGAGTCCAGCAGTACGGGAAGCAGTGTAAATTCCTTCACAAGCCGAAGGTCGTCTTCCGTCGGCATTCCGATCCGCCCCTCACTTCGAACAAATGTTCCTATAGGTCTAGTATATATAGAATAACGAACAAATATTCGGTTTTCAAGCGGCAAAATGTTGCAGTCAGGCTCTTGACTCCGATGCGCGGGGAAAGCTATTGTGTGGAAAAGGGGTGGGACACATGTGCGGCAGATATACGATCACCGTTACGATGGAGGAGCTGATCGTGCGTTTTTTTGTGGAGGGGGCGGGTGTCCCGTACCACCGGCCCAAATATAACGTCGCTCCGGGTCAGATGGTGCTTGCGATCGTATCCGACGGAGAGCGAAACCGGATCGGGGAATTGAAGTGGGGGCTGATCCCGGAGTGGGCGAAGGATGAGCGGGTCGGAAGCAAAATGCTGAACGCGAGGGCGGAGACGCTGGCGGAGAAGCCGGCCTTCCGCACGCTGATCGGCCGCAAGCGCTGCCTCATACCTGCGGACGGCTTTTATGAGTGGCGCAGGGACGGCGCGCGGAAGCAGCCGCTGCGAATCCGGCTCAAGGGCGGCGGCTTGTTCGGCATGGCCGGTCTGTACGACACGTGGCTTGCCCCGGACGGCCGCAAGGTAAGCAGCTGCACGGTCATCACGACCGAGCCGAATGCGCTCGTCGCGGGTATCCACGACCGGATGCCGGTCATCCTGCGGCGCGAGGACGAAGCGCTGTGGCTGGATCGGCGGGAGCGCGACTGGTCCCGGATCCGGGAGCTGCTTCGCCCGTACCCGGCGGAGGAGATGGAGGCGTATCCGGTGTCGCCGCTGGTTGGGAATGTGAGGCACGATTCGCCGGCGTGCGTCGAGGCGATCAGCGAGGAAGAATGAGAGAGCTCTGCGGCGGCAGGGTAGTCCGGGGGTAGGCGGGATTGACCGGCGGATTAAGAGCGAATCGGCGCTTACACCGAGTGTCCAGCGCAGAAAAAAAACCGCACAGCAACGGGCTGTGCGGATCAATGGTTCGGCGCCGCCTTGCGGCAAGCGCCTCATGGGAGAGGAGAAACCGGACGAAGAGCTTATGGGGAAACGTAAGTCTTCTCCGCGGTTGTCTACGACATCCGTGATGTCGATACTGTAAGGATTTCCGAATCCTCCACATTTATACATGGGGGTTGGAATATTTTTCAGACAGCCTTCTTTTGTGGTACGATAACGGAAACGAACGCGAGGAGTTCGGGTAGTGATCGAAGGGGTGCGCCAACATGAGAGTCATATCGGGAACGGCACGCGGCAGGCCGCTGAAGGCGGTGCCGGGTACGGGGACGAGACCGACCACGGATAAAGTGAAGGAAGCGCTGTTCTCGATGATCGGGCCGTATTTCGACGGGGGCTGGGCGCTTGACCTGTTCGCCGGGAGCGGCGGACTCGGCATTGAGGCGTTGAGCCGCGGGGTGGAGCGCTGCGTCTTTGTCGATGCCGACCGCTTCGCCGTTCAGACGGTGCAGGCGAACGTCGCAGCGGCAGGAGTGGCGGACCGGGCGGAAGTTTACCGCAATGAGGCCGATCGGGCGCTGAAGGCGCTGGAGAAGCGCGGCCAGCCGTTCCGGCTTGTCTTTCTCGATCCGCCCTATAAGCTCAAGGATGCCGATCGTTACGCGGCTTTCCTGATGGAGCGGGGGCTGCTGGAGGAGGAGGCTGTCGTCGTCATTGAGCATGAGGCTTCGCACGCTTATGCGGATCGGATCGGCAGCGGCCTGCATGTGCACAAGCGTGCGGAATACGGAGATACGGCTGTAACGGTATATGGGTATAAGAAGGAGGAGGGACCGCATGAATAAAATCGCGGTATACCCCGGGAGCTTCGACCCGGTGACGAACGGGCACCTGGATGTCATTCACCGGGCCGCCAAGCAGTTTGACAGGGTGATCGTGGCGGTGCTGAACAACACAAGCAAAAATCCGCTGTTCAGCCTGGAGGAGCGCCAGCATTTGCTGCGCACCGCGACGGCGGATTTGCCGAATGTGGAGGTAGACGGGTTTCGGGATCTGCTCGTCAATTATATGCATCAGAAGAAGGCTCACGTCATTGTAAGAGGGCTTCGCGCGGTATCCGATTTTGAATATGAGCTCCAGATGGCGTCGGCGAATCAGAAGCTAAGTCCGGATGTGGAGACGTTCTTTATGATGACGAATCCGATTTACTCGTACCTCAGCTCCAGCATCGTGAAGGAAATCGCCAAGTTTCACGGGGACGTGAGCGATCTGGTGCCGGGGCACGTGCAGCGTGCGCTGCGCCTCAAGTTCGGCTCCGAATAGGCGCGAGCAGCCGAAGCGCGGCCGCCGCTCCGGCGGACAGGGTCAGCAATATGAGCAGGCATAGCGTCAGCAGACCGAGGGCGTCAAGGGCCATAGCCGGTGTGAAGGCAATGCCGGCTGCCGGCTCGTCAAAGGGGAGCGCCCACGTCATCGGGCCCCATGCGGCCGTAGACGGCTCCAGCCAACGGTTGAGCGGCTCCCACAGCAGCGCCGTAAGCGGCAGCGACAGAGCCATATGCACGAGCCGTCCGAGCAGGAACGGGCCGTACCTCAGGTCAGTGCCGCGGATGAGGCTGCGCACCTGCGCATGCAGGCACAGGCCGCTCCAGGCAATGCCTGCGGCAAGCAGGCCGGCTACGGCGGCAGACCCCATGCCGGAAGGCTGCGAGAGCGCAAAGGCGCCGAGATGCAGCTCGAATAACGCCGAAATCCATTGATGCGCCGCTTGCTGCGTCATGCCGATCGGCTCCAGCAGGTGAATAAGCGCGATCTGTACGATGTAAGCTGTATAGGTCAGGAACGCGACCTTAAGAAAAACGGAGAACATGATGATATATCCGCCGATGACAAGAAGCGACTGCACGGATTGAAATACCGCTTCCCCAAGCAGGCGTCCGAACGGCCGACCGTCCTTTCGCCGCGCGTCCTCGATTGCATGGAGCAGCCGAGCGGGGAAAGATACCTTCCGCTGCGCTCGGGCCAGGCTTGTGGCTTCGAGGGCTTCTCCTCCGCGATACAGCCGCATTGCCGTTCCTGCCGCGAGGCCCGAGACAAGGTGAATGACGGCGATCGCCACACCGAGCTGAGGCTGGCCGAAGAAGCCGGCGCCGACAACGACAATGAGAAAGACGGGGCTGTTCAGGTGGGAGAGCGACAGCAGCCGTTCGCCCTCGGCGCGCGTAATCAACCCTTCGCGGCGAAGAGCGGCAGTTGCCTCGGCTCCGGACGGACTTCCGGCGGTCATGCCGAGCGCCAGCGCCCAGCCGCCGATGCCCGGAATGCGGAACAGCGTTCTCATAAGCGGCTCGAGCAGCACGCCGAGGCCGTGGACGACGCCGTAGGCGCGCATCAGCTCGGATAAGACAAAGAACGGCAGCAAGGCCGGAAATACAAATTTCCACCAGATGGATAGTCCTTTCATGGAAGCGTCGAACGCCTGATCGGGGTACATCACGATCATGACGACGAGCGCCAGCGCACCGCCTCCCATGAACAGAGAGCCTAAGCGGCTGGCACGAATGCCGTAGGAGTCGGACACAGGGGTTCACCTCTTTCGTTCCGCTTGCTTGTACTCCTACCAGTGTACGCGCCGCAAAATCTCGATAGAACAAGCCGTAAAGGGGGAGCGAGATTGATCCAATCACCAGCGGGCAGAACCGGTCGTGCGATACGGCTTGCCTTTGCGGGCATCCTTTTTATTTACCTTTTCGTCTATGTACCGCTCCCTTATGTCATCTTTTCCCCGGGCTCGGCCGAGGCGACCAAACCGATGGTATCGGTTGAAGCCGGTCATGCGGAGGAGCGGGGCGTGTTTATGCTCACGACCGTCCATGCGACGACGTATACGAACGTAATCGCTTATCTTGCGTCGTTCTTCAACCGTCACGCCGATGTCATCCCGCGCAAGGACGTCTTCGGCCAGGCCGAAACGCGTGAGGAATATTCGCAGCTGCAAACGGCCTACATGCGGACATCGCAGGCGAATGCCATTGAAGCGGCTTATCGGAAAGCGAAGGTGCCATATCGGATCGACAGCGAGGGCGTCGTTGCGATGACCATTATCAAAGATATGCCGGCGGACGGGGTGCTGCGGCCGGGCGATCGAATTTTGCAATTGAATGGAAAAAAGGTTTCGAGATACGAGGACTTGGCGAATACGCTCAGAACGTTATCCGAGGGAGAATCGGTGTCGATCGAGGCCAAGCGCGGCGAGGAGTCGGTGACAGCGGTGCTGCAGGTAAAGCCGCTCCCCAATCCTGTGGAGGGAGGGCCTAAGTTCGGGCTCGGCATCTCGACGGCCGAAATGCTCGCGATTCGAGCGGAGAATCCGGCCCAGCAGGTCGAAATCAAGGCCGGCGCAATCGGCGGCCCTTCGGCAGGCTTGATGTTCGCGCTTGAAATTTATAACCGTCTTGTGCCGGAGGACATCACCAAGGGCTATACCGTCGCCGGGACAGGAACGATCGATTCGCAGGGCCGGGTAGGCACGATTGGCGGCGTTGGCTATAAAATCGTCGCCTCGGAGCGGAAGAAGGCCGACTTGTTTTTCTCGCCGCCGGGCAACTTCGAGGAGGCGAAACGCAAGGCCGAGCAGATCGGCGCCAAGCTCCGGGTCGTTCGAGTCGAGACGATGGACGATGCGCTCAGCTACCTTGCCTCGCTGCCCCCGAAGTCGGCTACACCTTGATGGGAGGCTGGTAGTAGTCGTTCAGCAGCTCCTTCGGATGGACGTGCGCGAAGCCGAGCGCGTAAGCGCCGGAAGCGTCGATATCCATATCCAGGAACGGATGCTGGCCCTTTGTCGCTTTTGTAACGATGGGTACGCGAGCGGTGCGCTTCATTCGGCGAAGCAGCTCGCGTCCGGTGTCGGTAAAGCCGAGTACGCGCAAGTACGGGACGCCTCGGCGCAGGATGGCTACGTCCAGGCTTTGCTTCCGATGGCCGAGCAGGATGCGTGTCAGGGCGCGCTGCAGCTTCACGTGCGTGTACCGCTTCGTCTTGGCTGCGGCAAGCAGCGATTCGACCGGATCGGCGGCTTCCGGTTCGATGGCGGCGACGGCCCGTTTCAGCCGGTGCTCCAGCCCTTCTGTAATCTCGGCGATCGTTTCCAGCTCGTCGGGGCTGCGCGTCAGCAGCTGATGCAGCAGCGTTCTGGCATAGCTTGTCCATCGGACGGGCCCGCGGCCTGCAGCGAACTCCCGCTCCAGAATGGAAAGCGTAGATGCCGGAACGTATGGAGCAAGACCGGCTAGACTGCCGTCCGCGGCGTCGAACAGCAGCTTGCGGAGAGCCGTTGCGCTGGCAATTCGGACGTCCGTAATATCGGACTGATGGTAGCCGGCTTTCGTCCTTCTCACGGTCATCGGCTCCATCAAGCTGCCCAAGCGGCGCAGTGCAATCAGGTAATGAAGTCCGAGGATATTGTTTGGCTGTGCCAGCAGTGCTTCTGCGCCCTGAATCGGCTCGGCGAGGCTTTCCGCGGCCGCCGCCGCGAACGCCGCCGGGTAGCTGACGCCGGATGTCAGCCGCTCCTTCAGCCTCGGTCGCAGCGCTTCCGGCTCGGTTGCCAGCTGTTCGGCGATGCGGGCGAGGGGAGTGATGTCGCCCAGCTCGCTGCCAAAGCATAGCGCATCGACGACGCCGGTGGCGTCAAGCGCTGAGATGGCCCCGTAAGCGAACCATTCGGCCGGCTGGGACGAGTAGGCGACCGGCAGCTCCAGCACAAGGTCGACACCCGCCTGCAGCGCCATCTCGGCCCGCGCCCACTTCGAGACGAGCGCCGGTTCGCCGCGCTGCAGAAAGTGGCCGCTCATCACCGCAACGACGGCGTCCGCCTGCGATACGATTCGGGATTGTTGGCAATGATAAACGTGACCGTTGTGAAGTGGGTTGTATTCGACAATGAGTCCGACTGTTTTCACCTTGGTTTAAGCACCGTCCTTGTCCACTATATTGTTCCAGTATACGAATCCCTGCGAAGCCTTTCAAGGAAAAATAGTTGACAATACCGAGAAGCTATCGGTATAATAAATTTCGTCTGTTTGAGGTGATTACATTGCTAATCCATTTTCGTGAATCGGCCCATTCGGGACCGGTCCGGGTGCGCAAGCAGCTTGACCTGACCGACACGGTGCGCGGCCGATCGGATCTGTTGTCCGCCTCCCCGCTTGAAGTCGATCTGACGGCTACATACGACGCGGGAGACATTCATGTTACCGGCCATCTGGCCACTACGGTGGAAACCGCCTGCTCGCGTTGCTTGAAGACGGTGAAGACCACACTGGACATCCCGTTCGATGAGGTGTTCGCGCAAGGTTCCGCCTCCAAGGGAGAAGAGGGCGGCGCTTCTGCGGATGACGATATCCATCGAGTTGATGGAGATACATTCGACTTGGAGCCATACGTGAACGAATACGTTCAAACCGAGCTTCCGCTTGTCTCGCTGTGCCAGGACGCCTGTGCCGGCTTATGCCCGGTGTGCGGTACTGACCGCAATGAGTCGCCATGCGACTGCAAGGAAGAACGAATCGATCCGCGCCTCGAAGGGTTGAAGGATTTTTTCAAGAACACAGAATCGTGAATTTCGGTAAGGAGGTGGGCTACAATGGCAGTACCTTTTCGTAAGACATCCAAATCTCGCCGCGACAAGCGCCGTACTCACTTTAAGCTGGAAGTTCCAGGCATGGTGAAGTGCGAGAGTTGTGGAGAATTGAAGCTGGCGCACCGCGTTTGCAAAAACTGCGGTTCGTACAAAGGCCGCGAGATCATCAAGCAATAATCGAGCTGGCAAATGAGGACGTCTCATCCATGATGGATGAGGCGTTTTTGTGTTTGGGCGGCGTGCGGGCCGGAAGCGGGAATGGAAATGGAAATGGGGAATCTTAGCGAGTCTGCCCTCGCTGTGTTCGTCCCTGCCGGCATGTTTCGCGTAAATAGTGAGATTAGGCTCGATCATAACGAGTTTGTGTCCATGGACGTGCCAAGGCCGACGAACGACATCCGGCAGTACACGGGAATGGGGACATTTTTCGTGTATCCCCGATGATCCGCAGAAATGTGCTTGCTACCGAATCGGGTTTACGGCACATTTGACGCTTATCCCAAGTGATACGCTGATAGTTCCGTGTGGAATGAGATTCAGTTGAGAGGCTGAAAAGATGGGATATCGGATACATAGCCGAGGAAAGTTGATGGGCTATCGGATTCTCCGGTCTAGCGGGGAAAAGGGGATACGAATTACATGTCTGTACGAGGACCGGACCTTGAGTCAGCGCTGGGGGCGGCCGACGGGGTTGGACTAGATGGCAAGTTCAATTCGGACAATCGGGGCTACTGGTATGGTGCGAGTGGGCGAGGGCTGCTGGTCCGGTCGACAAAACGCGTTATTATCGAGCCCAAAGTCATTATTTCGGCAAAAAAGCTGGAGGAATGGTCGATTTACGAGGGTAGGATCGCAAAATGCGAGGGAGGCTTCGGTAATAGCGAGTAAAAACTCGAAATGGGTTGTGCGTCGGGAAATGGAGGCGGGCGGCAAATCGTGAGTCGGGGAAGCGGCGTTCCGGAAGCTGATATGGAGCGCTGCATGTAACACGCTGCATGTTCCCGCGATTGCCAACGGCTTTTTTCTGTTATATACTATTAGTACTAGGTCCTAATCGAACAGGGGGGAGCCCCAATCGCCAGATATGCCAAGAAGGAACGACAGGAGCGGTTGATCCGCTATTTGGATGATAACCCGTTCGCGACGGACGATGAGCTTTGCCGGCATTTTCAGGTAAGCATCCAGACGATTCGGCTGGACCGGCTCGAGCTCGGCATTCCCGAGCTGCGCGAGCGCTTGAAGGCGATGGCCGAGCAGTCGTATGATCAGGTGCGCTCACTTCCCTTGCACGAGGTAATCGGTGAGATTATCGATCTGCAGCTGGACAGAAGCGGCATCTCCTTGTTTGAGATTCGCGAGGAGCATGTGTTTTCCCGCAACGGCATTGCGCGGGGTCATCCTATTTTTGCCCAGGCGAATTCGCTTGCGATTGCGCTGATTAACGAAGAGATGGCGCTTACCGCTTCGGCGGAAATTCGGTATCTGCGGCCCGTTCGGCTCGGAGAGAAATGTGTGGCGAAGGGGCTTGTGACGCAGGGGGGAACCGGCATCAAGGGGATGGTCAAGGTGCAGGTGAACTCGTATGTGGGGGACGAGCTCGTTTTTGAAGGGAAGTTTATGATTTATCGGCAGGGAGGGAAAGATGCATGAGGGTCGCAATCGATGCGATGGGCGGCGACAACGCGCCGGAGGCGATTGTTCAGGGGGCGCTGCTGGCGGCGGAGGCGTACCGCGATACGGAGCTTACGCTGGTAGGTGACGAAGAGAGGCTTCTTCGCCTGCTCGGGGGGGGCTGTCCGGCCAATATCCGGGTCATGCCTGCGGCGGAAGTGATTACGCCTGATGACGAGCCGGTGCGCGCCGTGCGCCGCAAGAAGGACGCCTCTATGGTGGTGGCCGGTCGGCTTGTGACGGAGAAGGCGGCGGACGCGATGATTTCGGCGGGCAATACGGGCGCGCTGATGGCGACCGGACTCTTGATCGTGGGGCGGCTTGAGGGGATTGAACGTCCCGCGCTGGCGCCGATGATTCCTACGATGGACGGCAAGGGCGTGCTGGCGCTCGATCTGGGAGCCAATATGGACGCAACGCCGGAGCAGCTCGTCCAATATGCGGTGATGGGCTCGCTGTTTCGCACGAAGGTGCACGGCATAGAGCAGCCGCGTGTCGGCCTCTTGAATGTCGGAACGGAAGCGGGCAAAGGGAATGAATTAACGAAAGCTGCATATCCATTATTGCTAGAGGCGCCTGTCCGATTCGTCGGCAATGTGGAATCGCGGGATGTGCTGCAGGGCAATTGCGATGTGCTGGTATGCGACGGCTTTGTCGGCAATATTTTGCTGAAGACGCTCGAGGGAGCGGCGGGCACGATTTTCTCCGCGCTCAAGGCGGAGTTTACGCGCAGCCTTGTGACCAAGCTGGCGGCGGCCGTGCTGAAGCCGGGCTTGTCCAAGTTCAAGAAGAAGCTCGATTACAAGGAGCACGGCGCTGCGCCGCTGCTTGGCGTAGAAGGGCTCGTTCTGAAGGCGCACGGCTCGTCCGATGCGACTGCGGTGCTGAACGCGGTTCGGCAGGCCAGAATCGCTATTGAAGGGCGGCTTGTGGACTCGATATCAGCGGAATTACAGGTGAAATGAGGGAGCATCATGCAAATGAGGCCGGTTGGCGTGTTGGGAACGGGTAAATACGTACCCGAACGGATTTTGACCAATCAGGAGCTGTCCGAAATGGTTGACACCAACGACGAATGGATCGTAACCCGGACAGGAATCAAGGAGCGAAGAATTGCGGCGGAGAATGAGGCGTCCTCGGACCTATCGTATCATGCGTCGCTGAAAGCACTGGAAGCGGCCGGTATTTCGGCGGAAGACCTTGACTTGATCGTCGTGGCGACCATAACGCCCGACATGGCGTTTCCATCGACCGCATGCATCCTGCAGGAGAAGCTTGGAGCGAGAAAGGCGGCGGCGTTCGATCTGTCGGCGGCCTGCTCCGGATTTATATATGGACTGGCGAATGCGGCCAATTTTATCGCCACCGGTACGTACCGGTATGCATTGGTCGTGGGAGCGGAGTGCTTGTCGCGTATTACGGATTATACCGACCGCAATACGTGCATCCTGTTCGGAGACGGAGCGGGTGCGGTCGTGCTTGGCCAGGTGCCGGAGGGAAGAGGCTTCAAGTCGTTCGAGCTCGGTGCGGACGGCAGCGGCGGGGAGCTGCTGCGGATTGCGGGAGGCGGTTCACGTCACCCGATCTCGGCGGAAATGATGGATCAGCGGCTTCATTATATTTATATGGCGGGCAAAGAGGTATTCAAATTTGCGGTGAGGGTGATGGGCTCCGCAGCGGAGGAGGCGCTCAAGAAGGCGGGTATCGACAAACGCGATATCGACCTTCTTGTGCCTCACCAGGCGAATATGCGCATTATCCAGTCGGCGCTGGAGCGGCTGGAGCTGCCGCAGGACAAGTGTGTCGTCAACCTGGATCGATACGGCAACGTATCGGCAGGTTCGATTCCGATCGCCCTTGCCGAAGCGGTGGAAGAGGGACGCGTGCATGAGGGGGATACGCTCGTGCTGGTCGGCTTCGGCGGCGGTCTTACGTGGGGCGCGACCGTTCTGGTGTGGTAAACGTAGGAGAGGGGAGCTGAAACAATGGGAAAGCTGGCATTTGTGTTTCCAGGCCAAGGCGCGCAGGCGGTTGGAATGGGAAAGGACGCATACGAGGCGGACTCGGCAGTTCGCGAGCTGTTTGAGACGGCGGACCGAGCGCTGGGGATCGAGCTGACAAAGCTGATGTTCGAGGGACCGGAGCAGGAGCTGAAGCTCACCTATAATACGCAGCCGGCGCTTCTGACAGCGAGCATCGCCTACTGGGAGCTGCTGCGCCGCGAAGGGCTGCGGCCCGACTTTACGGCGGGCCACAGCCTGGGTGAGTACAGCGCGCTTGTCGCAGCGGGGGTGCTTGGCTTCGAGGATGCGGTGCGTACGGTCAGAGCCCGCGGAATGTTTATGGACCAGGCCGTACCGGCAGGTCAAGGGGCGATGGCGGCGGTGCTTGGCGCCGACCGGGAGGCGCTTGCCGCGCTGTGTGCTGACATAACGGCAGGGGGCAACCCGGTTGAGCCGGCGAACGTCAACTGTCCGGGACAGATCGTTGTATCTGGAAGCGCACAGGGGGTAGCTGCGCTGGCGGATCGAGCGAAGGAGGCCGGGGCGAAGCGGGCGATCCCGCTTGAGGTGAGCGGACCGTTCCATTCCTCGTTAATGAAGCCCGCCGCAGAGCGCCTCGCCGAGACGCTGGAGGCGGTGTCGATGAAAGCGGCGGACGTTCCGGTTGTCGCCAACGTCACGGCAAGGCCGGTTCAGGAGCCGGGCGATGTCCGCAGGCTGCTGAAGGAACAGGTGTATTCGCCGGTACTGTGGGAGGATTCGGTCGCATGGCTGATCGAACAGGGCGTCGATACGTTCGTGGAGCTCGGCTCCGGGACTGTTCTGGCAGGTCTGATCAAGAAGATTGACCGCAATGTGCACGTATTCTCCGTAAACAGTCTGGATGCGCTGCGGCAAGCGCTCGAGTCGGAAGCGCTGAAGGCCAGAGTGTAACAACGGGATGGAGATGTGAAGGAGGAAGCAGCAATGGAAGCATTTTTGACGGGTAAGACGGCGCTCGTAACCGGCGCCTCGCGTGGAATCGGGCGTGCCATCGCCATCGGGCTCGCGGAAGCGGGGGCAGATGTTGCAGTTAACTATGCGGGCAGCGAAGCGGCCGCTCGCGAGACGGCGGAGCACATCGAGAGCCTCGGCCGACGCGCGTTCATCGTGAAAGCCGACGTCGGTTCGGCCGAGCAGGCCGAGGACATGTTGAAGTCGGTGCTCGAGCGGTTCGAGCGCATTGACATTCTGGTCAATAATGCCGGCATTACGCGGGACAATCTGATTATGCGGATGAAGGAAGACGAATTTGACGCAGTGATCAACACGAACCTGAAGGGCGTCTTTAATTGCGTCAAGGCGGTCACCAGACCGATGATGAAGCAGCGCTCCGGGACGATTATCAACATTTCGTCAGTTGTCGGCGTACTCGGCAATCCGGGACAGGCCAATTATGTAGCGGCGAAAGCCGGCGTCATCGGCTTGACGAAAGCGGCCGCACGCGAGCTTTCCTCGCGCGGCATTACGGTCAATTGCGTCGCGCCGGGCTTTATCGAGACAGATATGACCGACAAGCTGTCCGATGAGACGAAGGGTGCGCTGCTCGGACAAATTCCGCTGTCCCGCTTGGGCAAGCCGGAAGACATTGCGGGTGTCGTCCGTTTTCTCGCGAGTCCGGCTGCAGCCTATATGACGGGACAGACGCTTCATGTCGACGGCGGTATGTACATGTAAGGCGCAGCATGGCGCTTGCCTGTGCATATGGTAATTTGTCCTTACATTTCGTATAATACCTGTTAGGAGGTGAACCGGATGTCCGACGTGTTGGAACGTGTGAAACGCATTATCGTCGATCGCCTTGGCGTAGAAGAAGCGGAAGTAACGCTTGAAGCTTCTTTTAAGGAAGACCTTGGTGCCGACTCTCTTGATGTCGTTGAGCTTGTTATGGAGCTTGAAGACGAATTCGATATGGAAATCTCTGACGAAGATGCAGAGAAGATTACGACAGTAGGCGAGGTTGTCAATTACATACAATCGCATACGTAATGATGTTGACGCAAGTCCCGTTTGGTCCACCACTCGGGACTTGCTCCTCATTACCGGTCGCTACGCCTTCCATTCTATTCGGCCTGCAAGCCACACGGTGAAATTCGCAGCCAGCCCGCTTGTCTGGGACGGCCGCTATTATAGATAACGTTATGTTGGGGTGAGCTGCTACATGAAACGTAGAGTCGTCATTACCGGGATGGGCGTTATGTCCTCGCTCGGCAAAGATTTGGAAACCTTCTGGAGCAATATTACGTCGGGAAAGTCAGGCATATCGCCGATTGAATCGTTTGACGTATCGGATTATCCGACCCGGATTGCAGCTGAGATCAAGGATTTTGATCCGGAGCAGTATATCGAAAAGAAAGAAACACGGCGCATGGACCGTTTCGTACAGTTTGCTGTGGCGGCTGCAGGCGAGGCGCTGAAGGATGCGGGACTGAACGTGCGCGAGGATACGGACCCGGAGCGGGTCGGCACGTATATCGGCTCCGGCATCGGCGGACTCGGCACCTGGTCGGAGCAGCACAAGACGCTGCTGGAGAAAGGTCCGAAGCGCGTATCGCCGTTTTTTATTCCGATGATCATCACCAATATGGCATCCGGCCAGGTTTCGATCATCCATGGCGCCAAGGGACCGAACTCCACGACGGTTACGGCTTGCGCAACCGGCTCCAACGCGATTGGCGAATCGATGAAAATCATTCAGTACGGCGATGCCGAGGTGATGATTTGCGGCGGTGCGGAAGCGACGATTGTACCGGTCGGGATCGCGGGCTTCTGCTCGATGCGCGCGATGTCCACCCGCAACGATGAACCGCAGCGCGCCAGCCGGCCGTTCGACTCCGAACGCGACGGCTTCGTAATGGGCGAAGGCGCCGGCATCCTCATTCTGGAGGAGCTGGAGCATGCCAAGCAGCGCGGCGCGCATATCTATGCCGAGGTGATCGGGTACGGAATGAGCGGAGATGCGCATCATATGACCGATCCGGACCCGGAAGGCGCGGCGCATTGTATGCGCCGGGCGCTCAAGAGCGCCGGGCTTGCACCCGAGGACGTCGACTACATTAACGCACATGGTACATCGACTCCGGTCGGCGACCGCTCCGAAACGAAGGCAGTCAAGCTGACGTTCGGCGATCATGCGTACAAGCTTGCCGTCTCCTCGACCAAATCGATGACCGGCCACCTGCTGGGCGCTGCGGGCGGCGTGGAAGCCGTCATTTCGGCACTGTCGCTGAAGCACGGAATCCTGCCTCCGACCATCAATTTGGAGAATCAGGATCCGGAATGCGATCTCGATTATGTGCCGAATGTAGCCCGTAAGGCGGATATTCGCGTTGCGATGTCCAACTCCTTCGGCTTCGGCGGTCATAACGCAACGGTCGTGCTTCGCAAGTTTGAAGATTAATGTTGTGCGAACCAACCTGTTCGGCATTCCCGCCGATTCCGGTTGGTTTCGCTTTTTCCATCTTCAGAAAGGTGGGTTGCACGTTGTCGCGCCATATGAAGCAGCTGGAGCAGCTGCAAGCGAAGCTCGGCATTCGGTTTACAGACAGCACGCTTCTGAAGCAGGCCTTCACGCATTCGTCTTATGTGAACGAGCAGCGGATGGAGCCGCACAGCAACAATGAAAGGCTGGAGTTTCTCGGGGATGCCGTGCTGCAAATTTCCGTCAGCGAATTTCTGTATACCGAATATCCGCTAAAGCCGGAAGGCGAGCTCTCCAAGCTGAGAGCTTCCATCGTCTGCGAACCGTCCCTTGCCAAGCATGCGGCAGAGCTGGAGTTCGGGTCGCTGCTGATTCTCGGCAAAGGCGAGGAAATGACGGGAGGACGATCGCGGCCGTCGCTGCTCGCGGACGTATTCGAGGCGTTCGTTGGTGCACTGTATCTGGACCAAGGCTTGGAGCGCTCGAAATCGTTCGTGAAGGAGCACTTGCTGGACAAGCTCCCCAAGGAGGGGACGCGTCGGGTGACGGATTTCAAAACCCAGCTTCAGGAGCTGGCCCAGCGCAAGACGCAGGCTGCCCTGGAATACCGCATTGTGAGTGAGCAGGGACCGGCGCATGACCGGCGGTTTGTTTCCGAGGTATACCTGGAGGAGCAGCTGGTCGGGCGAGGAGAAGGTCGGTCGAAGAAGGAAGCGGAGCAGCAGGCGGCGTCAGAGGCGCTGTCCCGTCTGTCCGAGAAGCAGAATTAGTCGGTCGGTCCACGAAAAATGTGGTACAATGGGCTTGAGGTGAACGGTTCCTTATGTATTTGCGGCGTATAGATCTGGTAGGTTTCAAATCGTTTGCCGACAAGACCGAGCTGGAGTTCGGTCAAGGCATCACGGCTGTCGTTGGACCGAACGGCAGCGGCAAGAGCAATATTTCGGACGGTATCCGGTGGGTGCTTGGCGAACAGAGTGCAAAGTCTCTGCGCGGCGGCAATATGCAGGACGTTATTTTCGCGGGCAGCGACAGCCGCAAGGCTGTCAATTACGGCGAAGTTTCGCTGACGCTGGACAATTCCGATCATGCGCTGCCGCTGGATTTCAGCGAGGTGACGGTTACACGCCGGGTGCATCGAAGCGGTGAGAGCGAATATTTTATTAATAAACAAGCATGCCGTTTGAAGGATATCGTCGAGCTGTTCATGGATACCGGCATCGGCAAGGAAGCGTACTCGATTATTGGACAAGGCCGTATTGAGGAGATACTCAGTACTCGGTCGGAGGATCGGCGCGCCATTTTTGAGGAAGCATCCGGTATCGTCAAATATAAATCGCGCAAGAAGGAATCGGTCAAGAAGCTGGAGGAGACGGAGCATAATTTGCTTCGGATCCATGATCTGGTTACTGAGCTTGAGGATCAGGTCGAGCCGCTGCGGGAGCAGAGTGAGAAGGCCGAGATGTACAAGGTGCTGCGGGAGACACTCCAGACGAAGGAGGTGTCTCTGTATGTGCACCAGATTGAGCAGCTGCATGCGGCCTGGAAGGAAGCGGGCGAGAAGCTTGAAGCGCTGAACCGCCAGGAGCTGGAGCTGTCGACCGTCGTGAGCGCGCACGACGCGCAGATGGAGGGCCAGCGGCTCGAAATCCGGCTTATGGAGGACGGCATCCAGGAGCAGCAGAATGAGCTTCTTGCCTTGAGCGAGGAGACCGAGAAGTGCGAGGGACAGGGCGAGGTGCTGAAGGAGCGGGCCCGTAATCTGGAGCGCAATCGGGAGCAGCTGGCGATGGAGATCGAGGCGGCGGAGCAGAAGCTTGCGGCGAAACGCGAGGAGCTGCTGCTGCTTGAGCGCAGGGCCGGCGACATTCGCGCGGAGCGTGACGAGCTGCAGAAGCAGCTTCGCGAGGAAGAGCAGCGGCTGCTCGGGGTAACGGGCGGCTTGACGGGCGAGGAAGAGGACCGGCTGAAGGCGAAGCTGCTGGACAAGCTGAACGAGCTTGCGCAGTCCCGCAACGAGCTAAGATATGTCGATCAGCAGAAGGATGCAGCGCTGAGAAGACTGCAGCGGCTGGAAGAGGACGGCGGCAAGTGGTCGCAGCAGTACGAGCAGCTGTCCGCCAAGGTCGAGGAGCTTGAGCGGCAGCTGCAGGCGGCGACCGAAGAGGTGGAGCACGTTCGCACCGAGTATTTGCGCGCGTCGCAGTCGCTTCAGGAGGACGAGCCGCTGCTGTTCGACGTGCAGCAGGCGCTCCGCAAGTGGGAGCAGAAGTACGATTCCATGGTTTCACGTCGCGATACGATGAAGGAAATGCAGAACGACTACGACGGGTTCGCACACGGCGTTCGCGAGGTGCTGAAGGCAAGCTCCCGCAGCGGCGGCAGCTTGGGCGGCATTCATGGCGCGGTAGCCGAGCTGGTCAAGGTGCCGGCTCAATACGAGACGGCGCTGGAAACCGCGCTTGGCGCTGCGTTGCAGCATATCGTCGTCGAGAACGAAACGGCCGGGCGCGCGGCGATTGCATACTTGAAGCAGCGGCAGCTCGGAAGGGCTACTGTGCTTCCGCTCGAAGTCATTCGCGGCCGTTCAATCGGCGATTCCGACCGTCGCAGCGTCGAAGGGCAGGCCGGCTACGTCGGCATCGCGGCCGAGCTTGTCGGCACGGAGCGGCAATACGAGGCGATCGTGCAAAACCTGCTCGGCAACGTGATCGTAGCCGAGACGCTGGAGCAGGCGAACCGCATTGCGGCGCGCTGCCAATACAGGTACCGCATCGTCACGCTGGAAGGCGACGTTGTGAATGCGGGCGGCTCGATGACAGGGGGAAGCCTCCAGAAGAAGGGCGCCTCCATCCTGAGCCGCACGCGCCAGCTCGAGGAGCTGGATGCCGAGATTGCGCAGACGGAGGCGCAGATTGCGAAGCTCGAGCAGAATGCCGCCGAGCTGAAGGCGAAGATCGCCGAAGCAGGGCGGGGGATCGAGCGTCTGCGCAGCGAGGGCGAAGGCAAGCGTCTGCGACAGCAGGAGCTGCGGGCCGAGCGCGACCGTGCTGCGGCCGAGCTGGCGAACCTCCATTCGCAGCTGGAGCTAATGGAGGCGGATTCGACCGGCCACCGCGAGGAGGTTGTCGGCAGCGATTCCCGCAGCCAGGAGCTGACACAGCTGATTCAGGTGCTGGAGCGCGAGGAAGCGGAGCTGCAGGAGCTGCTGCATCATGCCGAGCAGGCGCGAAAGGCGGGCGAATCGCTGAAGGACGAGCTACAGGCGCAGCTGACCGATTTCAAGGTTCGCGTCGCTGCCGTCACACAGGAGCTGCAGTCGCAAATGGAACAGATCAGGCGGCTGCAGTCCGATATGGAAGCTGACGAAACGGGGCTTGCCGGTTATCGGGAACGGATGAAGCAGTATGAAGAAGAGCAAGCTTCGAACACGATGCTCGCTACCCAGCAGATCGAGCAGCTGAACGCACTTCGGCTGTCAAGGCAGCGCTGTGCCGAACAGCTGGAATTTCGCCGAGCTTCGCGCGCCGAGGCGCAGCGCAAGCTGGAGCTGGATGAGAGTGAGACGAAGGAGCAGCGTCAGCAGCTGAAGCAGGTGCAGGATATGCTTCGGCAGACCGAGGTGCGTGCCGGACGTCTCGATGTCGAGCTTGATAACCTGCTGAAGAAGCTGTCCGAGGAATATGAGCTCAGCTATGAGCTGGCCAAGGAACGCTACCCAATTCCGGAGGATCCGGCTGCCGTCCAGCAAGAGGTGCGCGAAATCAAGCGGAGCATTGCCGCTCTCGGCGACGTGAACCTGGGCGCGATTGAGGAATATGCCCGCGTCAGCGAGCGATTCGAGTTCCTTTCGTCGCAGAAGAAGGACTTGATGGAAGCGAAAGCTGCGCTGTATCAAGTGATCAGAGATATCGACGCGGAGATGTCGAAGCGGTTTACGGCAACCTTTGAGGCGATCCGCACTCATTTTGTTGTCGTATTCGCAAAGCTGTTCGGGGGCGGCCGTGCCGACCTGATGCTGGGCGAGCCGGACAATCCGCTTGAAACCGGGATTGAAATTGTCGCACAGCCACCGGGCAAGAAGCTGCAGAACCTTCAGCTGCTGTCAGGCGGTGAGCGGGCGTTGACTGCGCTGGCGCTGCTGTTCGCAATCCTTCGCGTCAAGCCTGTGCCGTTCTGTGTGCTCGACGAGGTCGAGGCCGCGCTGGACGAGGCGAACGTTGCACGTTATGCCGCTTACTTGCGAGAATTTTCACAGGGCACTCAATTTATTGTCGTGACTCACCGCAAAGGCACGATGGAAGAGGCGGACGTGTTATATGGCGTCACAATGGAAGAAGGCGGCGTATCCAAGCTTGTATCGGTTAAGCTGGAGGAGCTGCCGGCCGGTGTATCGGAGGAGTCAGCGTAACGCTGAATAGAAAGGAGGAAACCCCTCATGAATTTCTTTAAACGACTGAAAGAAAGTATAGCGACCAAGACGGAAGCGGTGACGAATAAATTCAAGGAGGGCCTTAGCAAGACGACGAGCGCCTTCACCGAGAAATTCGAGGAGCTGATCCTTCGCCGCAAGAAGATCGACGAGGCATTCTATGAGGAGCTTGAGGAGCTGCTCATTATGGCTGATGTCGGGGTGACGACCGTAATGAAGCTGATGGACGATCTGCGCGCAGAGGTGCGAAAGCGCAAGATCGAAGATGCCTCCGACTTGCGTCCTATACTTTCGGAGAAGCTGACGGAGCTGCTCGACGTCGATCCGGCGCGCCAGGAGGTCAAGCTTGCGGAGCGCGGGCTTACGATCCTGCTGGTCGTCGGCGTGAACGGGGTCGGCAAGACGACCACCATCGGCAAGCTGGCCCATCGATACAAGCAGCAAGGCAAGCGGGTGCTGCTTGCCGCCGGCGACACGTTCCGTGCCGGCGCGATCGAGCAGCTTGAGGTATG
>JBEPYM010000044.1:0-21916 GCA_041641375.1 Paenibacillus sp. | reverse complement strand
AATGTGATTGCGGTCGCCGGCATGTCGCCTGGCCCGATCGGCACGAACAGCGCCATCTTCGTCGGCTATCAGACGGCGGGGCTTGGCGGTGCGATTGCGGCGATGATCGGCATGGTGCTGCCGTCGTTGATCATCGTGATCGGCGTTGCGACGTTTTTTTACCGGATACACGGCAACAGGTGGGTCAAGTATGCGTTCTACGGCTTGCGTCCGATTATTACGGGGCTTATTATTTATGGCGCGATCCGTTTCGGGATCAGCAACGGCGTCATTGCTGCGGTATCGCCGGGCATGCTGATCGCGGTCGCGATCTTCGCGGCGTCGCTGTTTGCGCTGCTGCGGTTGAAGCTGCACCCGTTCTATGTCATTGTGCTATCGGGGCTGGTCGGCACGGCGATTTATACGTAAGGACGCGTGTGAATTCGGGCATGCGAGGCGTGCTTGTGCGGCGGCTCGGGCAAATTCGGGCAAATAGATACCAGGTTGGTTAAGGTGCAAATTGCGCACCTTTTTTGGCTTGATGTTGACCGGTGATCAATTCTGGCA
This sequence comes from Paenibacillus sp., assembly GCA_041641375.1. Taxonomy (GTDB): domain Bacteria; phylum Bacillota; class Bacilli; order Paenibacillales; family YIM-B00363; genus Paenibacillus_AK. The sequence continues at coordinate 21,370 of JBEPYM010000044.1, read as the reverse complement.
TTTCGAAAATAAGTATCCGTTCTCACTCCCTATGTACACCCCTTTTTCCGACAGCCCCTCCTATCGGACAACATCCTCCCATTGACTTCCAGAGCGGCTATTCATTACACTAATCATAAAACGACTCGGAGGGGGCTCTAGCGATGGTGCCGATGGAGGACCGCATTGCGAGCCGCAAAGCGAAGGATATCTATGAGCTGATCCGCAAGCAGAGTGCGGTGTCGAAGCTGGAGCTGCTCGAAGCGAGCGGGCTGAAGGCGAGCACGCTGACGCGGCTGCTGGAAGAGATGGCGGCGCAGCAGCTGATTGAAGAGGTCGGCTTCGGGGAGTCGACGGGCGGGCGGCGGCCGATTCTGTATCGCATTCACCCGGGCTTCGGGTTTGTGTTCGGACTTGAAATTTCCCGCATCCACACGCGGCTCAGCTTATTCGATACACTGATGGTCAAAAAGGATCATCGGACGTGGCTCATGAGCGAGACGATGACTCCGGATCGGCTGGTGGAAGAGGTTGTGCGCGAGGCGGAATGTATGATTGTGCGCAACGGACTGGATCGAAGCAAGCTGCTGGGATTGGGAATCGGCGCAGTCGGCCCGATCGATCGGGAAGCGGGGATTGTGGTCGAGCCGCTGTATTTTCCGGCGCAGGGCTGGCGGGATGTGGCGATTCGCGGCATGTTTGAAGAGGCGCTGGGCGTGCAGGTCCAGCTCGATAACGGAGCGAATACGGCGATTCTCGGCGAATATTGGTCCGATCGTGTGCATGATTATCAGCATCTCTTGTATGTGCACGGCGGGGTCGGTCTGCGGTCCGCGATGATGTCCGGGGGCAAGGTGGTGTATGGCGCAGTCGATATGGAGGGTGCGGTCGGCCAGATGATTATTCAGACGGACGGCGCACCGTCGCGATTGCCGGGCGGCAACTATGGGGCGCTGGAGGCGTATGCATCGATTTATGCGGTCGAGCAGCAGCTCCAAGCCCTGCTGAAGATGGGGCGCGGCTCTTGGCTCGTCGGGCAAATCGAGCGTGCGGAGCAGGCGACGTTCCCGATGATTGTGGAGGCGGCCAAAAGGCAGGATCCGCTGGCGGCGGAGGTATTGACGCAATCGGCCGTTTATTTCGGCATTGGGCTCGCGAACCTGCTCAATGTGCTGCATCCGGAGAAAGTGATTCTAGGTGGTCCTCTAATTACGAGTCATGATCTGTATTTCCAGACCGCGACACAGGTCGCAATCCGCAAAACCTACTATTACCCGCAGTATCAGGTTGTGTTCAGCCGGGGCAGTCTGGGCGATGATGCGCTGGCGACCGGTGCGGCCGTGATGATGCTGAATAAGCTGACGGAATAGGGAGCCCAGAATGCAATGGAAAAAATAACCCCGCGCAACATCTACGATGAAATTGCGGATCGACTGAAGGAGCAAATTGTGAGCGGCGTATGGGCGCCGGGCGCAAAGCTGCCGTCCACGAAGGAGCTGTCCGAGACATTCGGCGTTGGACGATCCACCGTTCGCGAGGCGCTGAGCGCGTTAAAGGCGATGGGACTGGTAGATAGCCGACAGGGCGGAGGCAGCTATGTGCGCCGGACGGATGCCGGTTCGGTTGGCATGCCGGATTTGAGCGGCCTGCTGCTTGGACGCGAGGCGGTGCTGGAGCTGCTGGAGGCGAGGCGAGCGCTGGAGTCGGCGAACGCCGGACTTGCGGCCAGGAGCCGAACTGAGCAGGATTTGCAGGTGTTTGAGCAGCTGCTGGCGCGTATGGAGCAGGTGGGCTCGGACAAGCTGGAGGGCGAGCGCCTCGATGTGGAGTTCCACACTGCGCTGGCGCAGGCGACACACAATTCCATCATGGTGCGGCTGCTGGAGACAATCTCCGGACCGATGGCTGAAGCAATCCGTGAGACGCGGCGTCTGTGGCTGTATGCGGACCCGCGTGTCGCGGAGCAGCTGCGGACCGAGCATCGCCGAATTTACGAGGCGGTGCGCGACGGCGACGGTGCTGCGGCACAGGCTGCGATGCTGGCGCATCTCGACCATGTCGAGCGGACACTCAGGCGCTATATGGCATAACGAGGCGTCGGACCCAGGCCGATCCCACAGCAAAAAAAGGTGACCCAGCCAAGGGTCGACTTTTTTTGCTGTTTGGGGCTGCACATCGATGAAAACGGACGAGACGCCGCGGAGGGGTGAAATCAGTGCTTCACAAACTTCAACTTATCTGATAACCTGATAACTATCAGGGAAAAATGGGGGGAACGGCGTGAGAGTTTCGGTGTTTATGACTTGTTTGGCGGATACGATGTATCCGGAGGTTGTCGAGAGCATGGTGCGGCTGCTGCACCGGTACGGCTGCGAGCTTGATGTTCCGGAGGCTCAGGTATGCTGCGGGCAGCCGGCATTCAACAGCGGCTATCAGGACGAGGCGCGCGAGGTGGCGCGGGGTCTGATCGCCGCATTCGAGCATAGCGACTACGTTGTGTCGCCATCCGGCTCGTGTACCGGAATGATTCACCATTATTACACTCATCTGTTTCAGGAGGAGCCGGAATGGAGCCGCAGGGCGGAGGCGTTCCTTGCAAAGACATACGAATTCTCGCAGTTTCTGGTGCAGGTGCTCGGCGTAACGGATGTCGGCGCAACGTTGCCCGCACGGGTGACGTACCATCCATCCTGCCATGCCTCACGGCTGCTGGGCGTGAAAGAGGAGCCACTGCAGCTGCTGCGCGCGGTCAAGGGAGCGGAATACGTCGAGCTGCCGCATAAGGAGGATTGCTGCGGATTCGGCGGAACGTTCGCGGTCAAAATGTCCGATATGTCGGAAGCGATGGTATGCGAGAAGGCGGCGAACATCTGCGCGACGAACGCGGAGGTGCTTGTCGGCACGGACATGGGCTGTCTGATGAATATTTCGGGTAGGCTGAACAAGGAAGGCAAGCCGATCCGGGTTATGCATCTGGCGCAGGTGCTGGAAGGGGGGACGGTGAAGCGATGAGCGGAATTGTGGAAAACATCGGCAGCGGACTCAAGCAGAGGACGAAGAAGGCGCTTGCGGACGAAGCGCTGCGGCGTGCGGTCGCGTATACGACCGACCGGCTGCGGGGAGGTCGGCTGCGGGCGGCGGATGAGCTCGGCGATTGGGAGCTGTGGCGGGAGCGCGGCCGGGAAATTCGCTCGCACACGGTCGCACATCTCGACTACTACCTGGGGCAATTCGCCGATAACGTAACGCGAGCCGGGGGACATGTGCACTTCTGCCGGACGGGCGGCGATGCGGTCAAGTCTTTTATGGACATTGCCCGGAAGCATGACGCCAAGCTGGTGGCGAAGGGCAAGTCGATGGTATCCGAAGAAATCGACCTGAACCACAGGCTTGAAGAAGCGGGAATCGAAGCGATTGAGACGGATTTGGGCGAATATATTCTTCAGCTCGCCAAGGAAACCCCGTCGCATCTCATTATTCCGGCCATACACAAGAACAAGCAGCAGATCGCCGATCTGTTTGGAGAGAAGGAAGGCCGCACGTTCGTGCCGGAGACGAAGGTGCTTGCCGGTTATGCGCGGGATCAGCTGCGGAACATTTTCCTGCAGGCGGATATCGGGCTGACGGGCTGCAACTTCGGCGTTGCCGAGACGGGCTCCATCACGCTTGTCTCCAACGAAGGGAACGGCCGGATGGTATCGACGCTGCCGAAGGTGCATGTCGTCGTGATGGGGATGGAGCGGCTCGTTCCGACGATGCAGGATCTGGAGGTCGTGCTGAATTTGCTGGCGCGCAGCGCAACCGGCCAGAAGCTGACGGTGTACACCTCCCTGATTACAGGACCGAAACGGCCGGAGGATCTGGACGGTCCGGAGGAGCTGCACGTGCTCGTGCTGGATAACGGCCGTTCGTCGCAGCTTGGCGATCCGATCTTCCAGGATGTGCTCAACTGCATACGCTGTGCGGCCTGTCTGAACGTATGTCCGGTATACCGGCACATCGGCGGTCATACGTACGGCTCGGTGTATAGCGGTCCAATTGGGGCGGTGCTGACGCCGCTTCTGAAGCAGGATATGAACGAGGCGGGGACGCTGGCTTATGCATCGAGTCTGTGCGGCGCCTGCTACGAGGCTTGTCCGGTAAAAATTCCGCTGCACGACATGCTCGTCCACCTTCGCCACCGCAAGGTGCGGCTCAAGCTGACGCCGCTGCCGGAGCGAATTGCGTTCAAGGCGTACCAGACGCTGTTCGGCAGCGTTACGTTGTACCGGTTCGCCGGGAAGGCGGGGCGGGTGCTTTCGAGGCCGATGTCGAGGGACGGCCATATCAAGTTTGCGCCGGGGCCTTTCTCCGGCTGGACGCAGTCGCGCTGGCTTCCGGCACTGCCGAAGCAGTCGTTCCGTGACCGCTGGGCGGGTCTGAAGCAGGAGCTGGAAGGGGGGAGCGGTGAGCATGACAAGCAGCGGTAGTGGGATCGGGATCGGCAAAGAGGCATTCCTGCGCAGTATTGCGGCGCGGCTCGGGCGTACGGAGCCGCTGTCCGCGCCGCCTGTGCGGACCGTGGCCGGGGTGCCCGAGTTTTACGCGGCGGTGACGGGCGACCGGGACAGCCGAATCGAGCAGTTTGCGCGAGAGCTGCAGCAGCTTGGCGGCGGTGTTGTCATCGTGCCGAAGTCGGAGGGGGCAGCGGCGGTCAGCGCCTATGCGCGCAGGCTCGCTGAGGAGCATGAGGTGGAGTCGGCGATCCGCTGGGACGACGAGGCGCTTGCTTCTTACGGTCTCGATGAGGCGCTGGCGGAAGAAGGCGTAGAGGTCGTCCGCTGGGTGGAGGCTGGAGCGGAGCTTCACGCACCTGTAGGCAGCGGACTGTGGGCCGACCGGAGCGCGCTGCTGCGCAAAGCCGAGCAGTGCAAGCTCGGCATCGTAGCGGCCGACTACGCGGTGGCGAACACCGGCACGCTGGTGCTGGCCGCCCGCGGCCCGCACGGTCGCTCCGTGTCGCTGCTGACGCGCGTGCTGCTCGCCGTCGTCGACGCGGATTGCATCGTGCAGCGCATGGGCGAGGCGTTCGAGCTGCTGCGGGCGGATGCCGGCGCAGATGATGGCGCCGCTGCCGGCGCATCTTCAGCGGTTCACCCGCTGGACCTGCCGTCGTCGCTTAATCTCATTACGGGCCCGAGCCGCAGCGCCGATATCGAGAACGACCTGACGATCGGCATTCACGGTCCGGGCAGTGTCCATGCGGTTATTCTAGTATGAGCAAATCAAGTGGAGGGCGCCGGTTATGGCGCTCTCTTTTTTTTGCCGAAGCCAAGGGACAATCATAGCTTCGCCCAAGCCTCGTTCAATGCTCGTTTGGCATTGGCCAGGACGAGCTCGGGATTCTCGTCACCGAAGGGCTTAACCTCAAAGCTGACAATCGGGGGATTCGCTTGTTCAAATATCCGATCTTAAGCAGTACTCGCAGAAAATCTACCAACTCCGTCAATCCGTTCTCGCTCCCTGGGAAGCCGAAGCGGGGATGGTTGTCTCCATAGACCGGGGAAGATGCATCCTTTATGACACAATTGCCGATATGAGCGTGCATCAGACAATCTTTTATCGGAATAATCGCTTCCTCGGCAGTTTCGTGCGTGAGAGGGATATGGCTAAGATCAATCATGAGGCCGAAGTTGTCGTACGCCTTGCGAATCTCTTCCGCATACCGTTTAGCCCGAGGGAAAGCCGATATTAATCAATCCGGCTGTATCAGGTGTCAGAGGGCAATGAAGGCTTACAACATCGGAGCGTGTCAGCAGTTCAGACAAGCTTACCCACTCAATTCGCCTGATATCTTTGGAACTAATATCTAAATTATTTGATATTTTTGAGTTGATTTTTGTTTGCTGTGTATAAAAAATAGGCGAAGGAATTGACCTCAGACACGAATGATTCCTGGATCTAAGTCCTTGATTCTGTGTAATTTATTATCGTTAATGTTAACCTGCATACCTATTTCGTCAGCTTTCAAGTCTTTATAATGTGGGAAAGAATCTTTGTTAGTTGTCTTAAATCATGCAATGATTGTACAAGGAGGAAAGGGCATGGATCATTTTGTAGGAATGCCGTTTGGAACAAGTGCTATGGGGAAGCTGAACCTTGAACAGATTTTGGATGGGATGGAGCGTGCAAGGGTAAATCGGATTATGTTTATTGCACAAGATCCTAATGGAAGCCAGTTTCAATACAATCCGGAGTATTATGCATTCACAAGATTAAAACCTGCAATGGGTGAAAATGTAAAGCCAGGTGACGATCCTCTCGGAAAAGTGTGCGATGCTGCCCGGAAGAGAGGGATGAAGGTATATGCTCATAATTTGGCCTATGAATGTGCCTGGTCCGGTTATTGGCCAGCGAAGCGTGGTGGTCCTGATATTTCCTCAAGTATGTTGCGTAATTTTACAGCATGCAGCCAAATTGATATTTTTGGAAGGAAAAACTTTCGGGTTTGCACCAATCATCCCGATTACCGGCAATATTATTTATCTATTGCAGAAGATCAACTGCGAAATTATCCGATTGAAGGTGTTTATTTTAATACGGAGCGCAATGGACCGTTGTCCTCTGTACTCGTTGGCAATTACGCTGCAGAGTTCGGCTATCGCAAGCCACAGGCACCATCCTGTTTTTGTCCGCATTGCATAGCCAAGGCAAAGGATATTGGCATCAATATCGACCGCGCACGACAAGGTTGGATGGAACTGCTCGAATTCTCCGAAAGGAGCTGGCGCGAAGCTCGCAAGAAGGGCGATCCTTTTGCAGGGGAAGGCACTTCACTTGGAATTAGGAGAGATGAGACTGCTCCTGCAGATGGATATTTCATTACATTTTTAAGAATCGTAATGAAATATCCAGAGGTTCTCCAATGGAACCAAATGTGGTATGACAGTTTGACAAGCCTATTTGCCGAAATGTACGGAGTGGTGAAGCTGGTTAGTCCGGAACGTAAATTTGGCCTGCACATCTGGCACCACAGGGATTTCAGTATTTTCGAAAGAGCGATGTTTGATTACGGAGAAATCAAACGCTATGCGGATTGGATAAAACCTAAAACAGATCATACGGTAGCTGGATTTCGTTATCGTCAGGATGTTAGGCGTTACGCACAAGCGCTTTTCTATGATCGGGAATTCGAAAAGGCTTATGAAGCCTGGAGTACACTTCTTGGATGGGATGAGGGCCCATCTGACCATCTACCGGAAGCAGGGCTCAGTCTGGACTATTTGAAAAAAAACACGGCCTCTGCAATAAAGGCTGTTAATGGAGAAATATCGATCTATCCGGGCATTGGCATCAATATACCTGCTCCTACTCGAACTTCTTCTCCGGATGATGTTCGTGCAGCGTTATTCGCCGTACATGAAGCAGGTGCTACTGGAGTCCAGCTAACACGTAATTTCATAGAAATGAAGCCTGAAAATCTGGATGCTGCAGGAAAGGCAATCGATGAGATACGAGCGGATATGAGACGTAAAGAAAAAGCGGAGCGGTAACTTAGAAAAAAGATGCTTATATTAGTGTAATAGTTTATCTATTATGTTAATTTAAATGCCTAAACTATAATTTGTGTAAATATTATAATAACTTATGAAGGCAAGCATAATATGTAGGGGGGAAGTACATGAGTAGCTATAAGGGAAAACTTACAACAGCAATATTGATCACAACGCTTACGGGTAGTTTGCTGACAGGATGTATGAGCGGTAATCAACAAGCAGCAACGCCTCAGCCAAAGACACCTGCTACCGAGACAACTGCCGGGTTTAAGAATGGAAAGTTCGATCCGCCGATTACGATTACGACGATTGGCTGTGAGGGAGGAGCACTGAAATTCCGTAACGGCGAAACCTACGAGAATAACGGACATACGAAATGGATGAAGGACAATCTCGGTATCATTGTGAAATATCAATGGGTTGCGCCTACATTTAAGGATTGCTCTACCAAGCTGAGACTTGCTATTTCCGCAAATGAACCTTTGCCTGATATTATACCGGTTAATGCTGGTGAGGCTGTAACTTTAAACATGCTAATTGAATCAGGTAAAGCTATGGACATCTCAAAAGCTGTCGAGCAATACGCTTCCCCTGAGCTCAAAAGAGTGCTGGGTGAGGTTCCGAATGTCTGGGCTATGTTTTCCAAGGATGGGAAAAAATATGGATTCCCACATTTCAATTCCGCATACCAGAATGATCCGGCCTTGTGGTTCCGTGCCGATTGGCTTCAAAAATTCAACTTGCAGGCACCAAAAACCATTGATGATTTAGATAAAATTTTCGATGCCTTTGTGAATCAAGACCCCGATGGTAATGGGAAAAAGGATACCTTAGGTATGGCGATGAGCATGAATATTGTGGATTATATGAGTGATTCCTCGTGGGTGTTTGGCGCGTATGGAGCAATCCCTAAATATTGGTATCCGGATAAGAGTGGAAATTTAGTATATGGATCCATTCAACCGGAAATCAAAAATGGGCTTGCGAAACTGAATGACTGGTTTAAAAAGGGATATATCAGTAAGGAGTTTGGTCTTCAGGATGCCAATAAGTCAGTTGAATTGTTGTCAAAAGGAACAGCCGGAATGGCAGGCGGTCCGTTCTGGTTAGGAGACTGGCCGTTGACCGATGCGCTCAAGGTTCTGCCTGAATCCGCAAAATTTCAGGCGTTCCCGATACCTGTTGGTCCTAACGGAAAAGCAATGAGGCAAACGAACAACATCGTTGCGAATGGTGTCGTGTTTAATAAAGATTTCAAACACATGGATGCATTCATGCTTTACTGGAATCGTATGTTTGAAGGGGCTAACCCCAAGCAAGGAAGCGAGTTCGAACATGGTTGGCTTGAGGGCTATGACCATGTAATGAAGGACGGAAAACCGGATACTGTAAATGTTCCAGGGGGTGTGTTTCAAATTAAGGGGTACACACTTATGACCCAATTTCCGAATGACCCGTATTTGGAAGTGCCGAGTCTTGCGAAACTGGCATCAGGCACCAAACCGACGACCCCTTTCGAGGCTCGGGCGGATGGCAGAAGACAAATACGTAAAGATGGCGCTGCAGTCGTAATGACACAGAAGGACATCGGGGTCAGAAACTATTACCAAGGTCCTTTGACAAAAACGATGGAGCAAAACAATGAAATGCTTACGAAACTGGAGACGGAAACCTTCTTGAAAATCATTTACGGCGAGCTTCCGCTAAGTGAGTTTGACAAGTTCGTGGAGAATTGGAAAAAGTCCGGCGGTGATCAAATTAACAAGGAAGTAAATGATTGGTACAAGGCGCAGAAGTAAAGACATGAGGTGGGCTGTCGTCATTCGTGACGGCAGCTTTTCCAGTCTCATCCGTCTTGAAGTTATGGGGCCGAGTTGATATGTTGAAGGTAATTCATGCAACAGGAGGCTCGAGTTATGAAGGAGTGGGGCACCTTTCATCGATTGTTGATATTGGTCATGTTATTGCTTATCCCTAATATTTATCTATATAACTATGCCAATAAGGTCAGTGAGAGGGTAATTACTGAGCAGCTGCAGAATGCTCAACTCAATCAGCTCGTGTTCCTTTCAAAGCAAATTGAGGTTAATCTGGAGCAATTGTCTCAATATGCGATTTCCCTTTTTAACGATCCCAGCGTACAGCTGTTAATTAACATGTCGCCTACACACAATTATTATAATATGGTAGAAATCAGGAAATTAGTTGAACAAAAAATGAAACTTCAAACGGCAATAAGCGGCTGGACAAGTCACATTCTTCTTTACTTGCCGAAGTTTAATGTGGTTGTTGTTTCGGATGATAAGGTTCAGGTTCAAGAAAACTGGCATTCAAACACGTCTCCGATAGGGGGCAAGTGGTATCATTTCCAAACAGCAGACCAAGCATATTGGTTTGCACGAGATTTTATAGAGCCAGTGTATGCTGCATACAAGCTGGAGGCGGTCAGTGGTATTTTACAGGTTAGATTCCCATTCAAATATTTGGAAAATATTGTAGAAGTGTCGAGTGCAAAAGAGCAAAATGACCCATTTTTGTTGCAGCTAGACAAGGGATTGCTTATACCAAACCGTTCACAGAATGAAATGAAATCGGAGCTTGCAGAAAATCTAAGATCCCATTTATTACATGATAATAATCAATCTGGGTCAGGATCAATTGTTTTGTCAGTAGGAAGTGAAAGGTACTTGTTAAGTTATGTGTTTGTAAAATCATTACAATTGTATCTGATTGATTATAAACCGCTTGAGGTTGTATTTGCCCCTATTGTGAAAAATAAAATGGTTTTTTATGTTTCCATCGCTGCATTGTTGATTTTTGCAATAGTTTCTTTGTTTTATATTTACCAAAATATACAGAAGCCTATTGCCAAATTGCTTGCTGGTGTTCAAAGCATGAAGCGTGGTGATTATTCTGTCCGTGTGAAAAATACTCGCCGTAATGAATTTATGTTCCTGTTTGAACGATTTAATCAAATGGCTCAAGAGATAGAAAATTTGATCAACTCCGTTTTTGAGGAAAGGATCCGTTCGAGGGATGCTAAGGTAAAGCAACTGCAATCTCAAATCAACCCGCATTTTCTTTATAATTGCTTGGCTTTTATTAAAAGTATGGCTCGCTTGAATCGTAACGAAAAAATAATTGAGATGTGCCTGCATCTAGGGAGTTATTATCGATATGCCACTAGAAACGAACAACAGATGGTATCTCTTGAAGACGAATTGGAGTTAATTCGCAACTATATCCGTATACAGGACTTAAAACACCAGAGGATTGAGTTGGAGATGCACGTACCGGAAGGAATGATGAGCCTGCTCATTCCACGCCTGCTGCTCCAGCCGATCGTCGAGAATTGTATCGTACATGGAATCGAACAGATAGATCGCATAGGGAGAATTGTCCTAACGGGTATTGAATGTGAGGATCGTTACCTGATTCGGATTGAAGATAATGGTCCGGGTATGTCAGAGGAGAAACGAGAATCTCTGACATCTACATTAAGCGAACCTGCAGTAGAAGAATTGGGCTGCGGGATTCGAAATGTTCATCAAAGGCTTTATTTTACCTACGGAAAACGTTCGGGCCTACGTATACATTCATCATCATTAGGCGGACTTTCCATAACTTTGGAATGGATGAAGCAGTCTGACGATGACCGGCAGGTACCAGGCTAAAGGGAGTGAGGATCATGCAGTTATTGATTGTTGACGATCACTATCATCTTATAGAAGAGATGTTGGTTGCAATCCCTTGGGAGGAGCTTGGAATAAAAAACATTCATACGGCAGTTTCAAGCCTGGGAGCGTTGGAGATTCTCAAAGATCATTCCATCGATCTCATCATTACTGATATACGAATGCCGGGAATGAACGGATTGGAATTACTGGAACAGGTAAACGATCATTACGAGCATGTGCATTCCATCGTATTATCGGGATACGACGACTTTGAATATGCCAAAACCGCCATGAGATTTGGTGTAGAGGAGTATCTTGTTAAGCCTGTCCGCGACCAGGATGTCATAGATGCAGTGAAACGAATTGCAGAGAAGATAAAGCTGAAATGGGAAGAAGACTCCAGCAGACAAAAGGCTTTATATACGTTGCGTGCTAATTTGCCGTATATGAGAGCAAAACTATTAAACGAGATGCTTCAAGGAAAGAAAATATCCGAGGAAACCTTGTCAATCCATATGCAGCAATACGATTTAATGTTTCTCCCGAGTGACAATATCTCACTTATGATGATTAGACTTGACGATGATATGTCGGAATATTCGCTAGCTGACACGACATTAATTGAATATGGGATTAGTAATATAGCTGAAGAAATACTTTCAGAACAATTATTTACCTGGCAGTGTCGAAATCATTATGGGTATCTTATTTTTGCTGTCAGTTTTAAGAATCAGGAGTCCGCTGCATGCCAAGATGTGAACAATCGGATCTTGTTGATGGAACAATATTCCAATAGGATCCAATCGAATGTTGCCGGTTATTTAAAAAAGACAATCTCTGTTTATGTGAGTACATGGGGGCAATTAGCGGATTTGACGGAATTATATCGCGGGTCAATGATTAACATACTTAAAAAATTCGGAGGCAGGTCAAGCTTTATCCATGTCGAATCCGAATTAGATGGGACATCCCTGCCTGTCCATGTTGATTTTCGTACAGTGTTCGACCCTCCTTCCATTCAGCAGTTGCTTGAGCTAGGTAGTTGGGATGAAGCAGAGCAAAAGATACGAGCACAAATTCAGGAATTTTCATTCGATCAAGAAAAGATGCTTGGGCTGTATTTCGTATATTCATCTGCATTGGTATTTATGTGTCAGAAGCATCAAATCAGTATTGTGGATGTGTTAGGCGAAGAAATTGAGCGTCTCCTCAGCCCACAGTTAATTAGTTCCCCGAAATATTTAACGGATTGGAGCTTTCGGACATTGCGTAATCTCCGGAAAATTTTGGAGGTGGTGGACCAATCCGGTTCTAACCAGATTATTCGACAGATTCAGAAGTATGTTGAAGATCACCTGACGGAGGATCTTTCCCTAAAAACAATTGCCGATCATATATTTGTACACCCCGTGTATGTATCGAGAGTATATAAGTCGGAAACCGGTGAATTGTTAAGTGATTATATTATAAGAAAACGAATGGATAAGGCTGCTTACCTATTGAAGAATACGAATCAGAAGATATACGAAATATCCAGTTTATTAGGGTATCAAAATTCGAACTACTTTGCTCGTACATTCAAAAAACAATTTGGTGTAACTCCGATTGAATATAGAAATTTGTAAAAACACTCCGACCTGGCAGGTGCTCGGAGTGTTTTTTTCGTGTAATAAAGTATCCTAAATGTTCATTCCATTTACTTACGAATACCTCAAATACCACGTAAACTATATGTATAACCAATTCAAACAAGTCTATATTGAATCTAGGAGAGAGGCACTATGAGCAACCTGCGTCTACATGCAAAGGCCGCAGTTCGATCATCGATTCAAAAAAACAAACGCTGGTTGGAGCCCGCTGCTATTCCTCTGTATCTTATGTTGCTTCCCGGAATCGGTTTAGCCGTTATCTTTAATTATCTTCCAATGGCCGGGCTCATTATTGCGTTTCAAGACTATAAGCCCTGGCTCGGAATTACAAATTCACGATGGGTTGGCATGGAGCATTTCAAGTATCTGTTTAGCTACACCCAGAATGTCCAAATTATTTGGAATACGATTATTATTTCGGTTTCCAAGATGATATTCGGGTTACTTACGCCGATTGGTTTTGCGTTATTGCTTAATGAAATACGCAAATCGGGCTTCAAGAGATCCATCCAGACGCTCGTGTATCTTCCCCATTTTTTATCCTGGGTCATTCTTGGAGGAATTCTGATTGATATTTTGTCTCCTGAGGGAGGGATACTGAACAGGTTGATCGGAATTTTCGGTGTTGAACCCATCTTTTTCCTGGGGAGTGGAGATACTTTCCGAACAACTGTCGTAATCAGTGATATATGGAAGGAGTTCGGATTTAGCACGATTGTATATCTTGCTTCCTTGGCCGGGATCAACCCGGCGCTCTATGAAGCAGCCGAAATAGACGGGGCGACACGCTGGAAACAAACCATTCACGTAACGATACCCAGTATGCTACCGATCATTGTTGTTGTCGGAACGTTATCATTGGGTAATATTCTGAACGCAGGATTTGACCAAATTTTTAATCTGTATAATCCGCTTGTTTATGACAAGGGTGATATTATTGACACCTTCGTCTATAGGGTTGGTTTGTTAAATGGTAAATTCAGTTTTGCAACTGCGATGGGGTTGTTCAAATCGGTAATAGGATTCGTGTTAATCGTTATTTCTTACCGGCTTGCCTACAAATATGCAAATTATAAAATATTTTAATACAGGGGTATACCACCATGTACTATAAAACTAGAGGCTACCGAATCTTCAATGCTGTGAATTACATGTTTCTCTCCGTATTGGCTATTTTGTGCATACTACCCATGATCCATGTTCTAGCAGTTTCCTTTAGCGGGAGCGCCTACGCAAATGCAAATCTAGTTACGTTATGGCCGATGGGCTTTACTCTTGAAGCTTATGAAAAAACAATGAACAACAATAATTTTGTATCTTCCCTGCTGATTTCTATTGCAAGGGCATCGATCGGAACATTCTTCACCATGACAATCGTGTTGCTAACGGCGTATCCGTTGTCGAAATCAGATAAGATACTGAGAGGGAAGTCGGTCATAACCTGGTTTTTTGTATTCACAATGCTGTTTCATGGTGGAATTATTCCGTCCTATATACTTATTCAAAAGCTTGGCTTAATCAATAGCTTCTGGGCGCTTATACTTCCCAGCATGGTTGCAACCTGGAACATTATATTGATGCTTAATTTTTTTCGCTCATTACCCAAAGAATTAGAAGAAGCTGCCCTGATTGATGGGGCGGGTCATTTTACAGCTATGATTAAGGTGTTCATCCCTATTTCAATGCCAGCCATCGCTACCTTGTCCTTGTTTTCCATGGTCGGACATTGGAACTCATGGTTTGATGGTCTAATTTATATGACCAAGGCTGAAAAATATCCTTTGGCTACGTTTCTTCAATCCGTAATCGTACAACAGGATTTTTCCAAAATATCGGTTACACCTGAAGATCTTATGAATATATCGCAACGGACTGTAAAAGCTGCACAGATATTCATCGGAGCGATACCGATTATTCTGGTTTACCCATTTTTGCAAAGGTACTTTGTAAGAGGCATCGTCTTAGGTGCGGTTAAGGAATAGGTGGTGTCGAGGAGAGACGATTATGATAGCAAGTAGACCCGTATATGGATTTTGGGCCGTCTAGAAGCATTCGATGCTATCGCATTCTGGAATGACTATGCATGTTATTGGATGAAGTGGCATGCAGATCGGATTCTAACGATATTGCCGAATGTGCAGGTGCTGAATTCCGTGGCGGTTAGATTGCGGGGTAAAGGACAAGGATGGATCATCAGGCTTCCGTCTCTCATTTGAGGCGGGGGCTAATTTTTTTTGAAGATAAAATCTTCTTCAACCACATATCTGGTATAATGAATTGGGAAATTATTGGAAACGGAGGTGGTGAGGATGCGTCAGGTGCGTCTGGGGCTTCTGCTCCTTTTTCTCGGCGTAATCATTCTACTTATACAAATAACGGCGGATGCCAGGCGTTCCCACGAACCGGCACTGTTCTATATTAGCGGCATGGGAGAGCAGGTCAGCCAATATCCGATGAAGGAAGGGGAGTACGGATACTCCGTCACGCTGGATAATCCGACGAAACGCACGTTCCACATCCACTCCGTCGAACCGGTTCTGTCGCGGAGCGGGGAAGCCATTGTCGTTGGCAGCGTCAAGCCTGTGACGGAAGGGAAGTCCGTGCGGCCGGGCAAAGACATACAATTTCAGGGTACGATCATCGTGAGCACCAGTAAGCTGTCGGAGGAAGAGATCAAGCGTCTGATGCCTGTCGTAATCGCGTACAAAATCAAATATAACCGCAATGAGGAAGTCATTTTGCCGGCTCCACATGCGGGACGATGAGCAATCATGGGGGGATATGATGTCCGGGCTCACGTTGCGGTCCATGCGGATTGTTCTTTTGCTGGGAATCGGCTTGCTGCTCCCTGCATGTGCGGAGAAGCATCCGCCCACGTTATCTTTGGGGCATGAGGCGATCCAATTCATAACTCTGCATAACAAACAAGGCTACAGCCGCACCTTGATGGAGCCGAGCCAGATTTCGACCGTTATCCATACGATGCTTCAAACCCATATAACGGAAGAGGTGCTGCGCCCCGTTACCCCCAATCGCACTCCCGAAGAGGACTATATGCTGCAAGTGTTTTATTATCCGGATAGGAATTCGAAGAACCACCAGAAATCGTATTTTGTCTGGGTCGATAAGGAGCGGCAGCGGGTCCACCTAGCTCCCGTGCAGCAGGGAACCACGTACCTGTATCGGCTTGCGCCGTCAGCGGTCGGGGAGTTTGTGAAATTGTTGGAATGAGCGAATGAGCAATTCTAACTATAAATGAACGCGAAGGGAGCGGCCTTCATGATGGTGAAATCGAAGCTGATGCTGGTAATGGTAATTGTTACCGCTCTGCTTATACTTGCCGGCTGTAAGCCGAGCAAAGAAGAGGTCGTGAAACAACTGGTTTTGCCAAGCGAAGGGCAGCTTGCTATGCATATTTTTTCATCCTCCAAAGAGTGGGATCTTACCGTGAATGGCGTATTGAATTCCGAGCCATCTCTTCAAAGAATGATTCGATAGGTAACCATACATTCGGAATCCGATAAAATGAAGTGGTTGCCCGTGTTAGGGATTCCCGACGATAGCCCGACTATTTTGCTTTTTGATGATAGAAAAATGGTATACTCCACCCATGATCCCGAACAACTCAGGAGCTTTGCGAAACAATTCAAGTCCCAGCATACAGACAGGGAACAGGTATTGGACAAGTGGATAGGTGCTCCAGAGGAATTTCTGTATGAGCATGTCCGAATGCTCTTTCGCGACAACCTGCTGCCGATACAGTGGGACAGGAACCGATCGAAAGAACAGCTTCGAAAAATAGTCGTAAGCGATTCTGCGGGAAAATCTGCTACAGTCACCGATCCCGCGGTTCTTAACAGCTTTGCAGAATTGATGCAGGTTGAAAGGAAATTGCCGCGGAGTGGTACTTTCGCAAGCGGTTATCAATCCGATGTGGAACTGTATACGTACCAGCTGGAGTACGAAACCGAAACGTTTGAAATCAACGTAGTTGGACGAGGAGTTATACAATGGAAAGATGATTTTTACCGTGTTTCTGCGTACATTCATCATGTAGGCGCAGCATTATTGCCCAATCGGATTACCTACGAGGAGTCGATCGGTACGAAGCTGATGGGTGCTTACATGATGAAATACAACGATTTCGGATTAGTCAGATTTCAACCGTTCCGAATAAAGAGTATTGCGGGGTATTTCCTGGAGAAAGGGAAGCCCATAAATGTGCCCCCGGCCATTCAAGAAGCGCCGGTTCATACTTTTCGGTTTTATTACTATGGGGAAGAGCTTTCCATCCTGGTATACGAACATAACGTTCTGCTCCTAAACGGCGAGCGGCGAACCTGGTATCAATTGGAGCGAGCTGCGATGATTTTACGTGCTATTTTTTCGGCAGGGTAATTCTTGAATTCATGAGAGAAATCACTTGATCGAACGCGCTCGATATGGTATTTTATTTCCAATACACGAAATGTCAAGGAACGGGAAAGTAGTCGGTGTGGGACAGTCGCAGCGAGCCGGGGGGGTGGAAACCGGTACGTCCGCACGGAGGAATCGGGCCCGGGAGATGGTTTGCCGAACCAGCGTGAAACAATTGTAGGCGAACCCGGTCAATGACCGTTATCAAAATCGAGCGGTTAACCTCAGGTTAACACGTAGAGTGGCAACGCGGGACCATCAGGCTCTCGTCTCTTTGGAGACGGGGGCTTTTTTGCGTTTTCGACCAAAATACCAAACGGGAGGCTACTACATGAAAGCGTACATGGCGCTGGTTGCCAAGCAAGTATCGAGCATGTACCCGCAGATTTCTGCAGACGACCTGGAGCAGATGCTCGAAATTCCATCCCAGCCTGACATGGGCGACCTCACACTACCCTGCTTTCGGCTGAGCAAAATCCTTCGCCGCCCTCCCCAAGAGATTGCCGAGAAACTTGCGGAACAGCTTCAGCTCGAATTCATCGAGCGTAAAGTAGCGTCGGCGGGGTACTTCAACATGTTTCTGAACATCGAACAAGTCGGATTGGATGTAGTCGCTCGTATAGTATCGCAGCGGGATCGTTACGGCTCAAGTACGATTGGGGAGGGAAAAACGATTGTCATCGACTTTTCGTCTCCGAATATTGCAAAGCCGTTCCACATTGCACACCTGCGATCAACGGTGATTGGGCATGCCTTGTACAGAATTTTTTCGTTCCAGGGGTATTCGTGTGTCGGGATTAACCATTTGGGCGACTGGGGTACTCAATTCGGCAAGCTCATCACCGCCTATCGTCTATGGGGAAGCCGCGAGACCGTGGAGAAGGACGGAATCGAGGAGCTGCTGCGGTTATACGTCGCTTTTCACGAGGAGGCTGAGCATCAGACGAGTCTGGAGGACGAAGCGCGCAGCTGGTTTGTCAAAATGGAGCAAGGTGATCCGGAAGCGTTAGCGCTGTGGAGATGGTTTGTGGATATTAGCTTGAGGGAGTTCACACGTATATACCGGCTGCTTGGCGTCGATTTCGATTCATATACCGGGGAAAGCTTTTACAACGATAAGATGGGAGCGGTCATCGAGGAACTAAAGCGGAAAGAGCTCCTCGAAGAGGACGATGGTGCTTGGCTGGTAAGACTGGATGACGCGCAATTGCCGCCTGTGTTAATCGTCAAACAGGACGGGAGCTCGCTCTATCATACGCGCGATATTACTGCGGCGATGTACAGAAAAACAGTGTATCACTTTGATCAAGCGATTTACGTAACCGATTATGCTCAAAATTTGCATTTTCAGCAATGGTTCAAGGTTATCGAGCGTATGGGCTATGACTGGGCGGATCGGTTGAAGCATGTCGCTTTTGGCCGCGTTCGATTAGAGGGGAAAAGTCTCTCCACACGCAAGGGAAACGTGCTCAAGCTGGAGGACGTACTGGAGCAGGCAATCGCGAAGGTGAAGGAAATTATCGATACGAGAAATCCAGGACTCCGGAACAAGGATGCGGTTGCAAAAATGGTGGGAGTTGGAGCAGTCATTTTTCATGATTTGCGCATGAGCCGAATCAAGGATATCGACTTTTCGATGGAAGAGGCGCTGCAATTTGAGGGGGAGACGGGACCCTATGTTCAGTACACGCACGTACGTGCGACAACCGTCCTGAAGAAGGCGGAGCGAACGTTCGGATTTATGGCGAGCGCGGTGAGCGTCGACCCGGTTCACCTGAAGGATGTGGCGACCGCCCGTCTGGTGATGGAGCTGTCCATGTTCGGTGAAGTGGTTGAAAGAGCGAGGGAGAAGCTGGAGCCCTCCCTCATAAGCCGCTACCTGATTGATCTTGCGCAGCAATTTAATCGCTTCTATCATGACTGCCCGGTGCTCGTCGATGATCAGCGAATCCGGGAAACCCGATTGGCTCTGGTTTCATGTGTGCAGACCACGCTCAAGAATGGATTGTGGTTAATCGGGATCGAAGCTCCTGAAGAAATGTAGGCGTTCGCCCAGGGCATTCGCCCGTTCCCCGCATACATTGCTTAGGAAGGAACGCCCAATTGGAGGTAATAAGCTTAATGAATTACATGCATCCCCATGGAATGATGAACATGCAGGCTAACCAAGCCATGCAGCCTGTGCCGGTCGTTACGTTGGAGCCGTACGTCTACCAGGCGCTGTGCAGTCTTGTTGGCAAACGTGCCGTCATCGACACGACGCGCGGCCCTGTGAACGGAATCGTCATCGACGCCAAGCCGGACCATGTCGTCATTCAGGAGCGCAATTCAACGTTCTTCGTGCGTCTGTGCGAGATCGTCTGGATCATGCCCGAGCAATCGAAGTAATTTGGCTGTTATCCGCGTATCGACGAGCTTGCAGCCGGATCGGTGGTTTCCGTGCGGCTGCGGCTCCATAGTACGACCGGAATAAGCAGCAGCGACAGGATGCCGCCGCACAAGGAGAGCGCCGCAAAGCTTGTGTGAGCAGCGACCATTCCCGATAAAGCGCCGCCCGATGCACCGGCCAGCGCAATCAGGACATCGAGGTTTCCCTGCGTCCTGGCGCGGTTGCCGGGGTGAGTCGCATCCACAATCATGGCGGTACCGCTGATCAGGCCGAAGTTCCAGCCAAGTCCCAGCAGTGCGAGCGCGGCGATTAACAGCGGCATGGAGTCGGCAGGGGCTGCGGCGGCTAGCACAGCTGCGGCGAGCAAAATGATGCCGGACACGATGGACATCGCCATACGGCCGATTTTATCGACGAGCGCGCCTGTCACCAATGAAGGAAGAAACATAGCGGCGATATGGATGCTGATGACCAGCCCGACCTCCTCGAGTCCATGCCCATGGTGCTTCATATGGACCGGAGTCATCGTCATGATGGCGATCATGACGATCTGGGTGAGCACCATGACGGAAGCGCCTACCAGAATGCCGCGATCGGTCAGGCGGACGGCCCGGTTATCGTCTGCTTGGTTCGAAGCGGCGATCCCGCCTTCCTTGTTGCGGCTTCGGTTCGCCTCAGCAATCGCCTTGGAGACGAGCAGCGGATCGGGACGAAGACATACATAGAAGACGAGCCCGGCGAGCAGGAAGGCGGTTCCTGCCAGCAGGAACGGCCCCGCCAACGCTGGGATGCCGAGTGACTCCGCGAAGCGCCCCATCGGCCCGACGAGGTTAGGGCCTGCTACCGCGCCGAATGTGGTCGACACCATGGCTGCGCTGGCTCCCTTCGCTCTCTGCGATGGCTTGGCCATATCCGCCCCTGCGTAGCGAGCCTGCAGGTTGGTCGCAGTGCCCCCGCCATACAGCAGCAGCGAGAGAAAGAGCAGTGTCAGGCTGGAGGCTGCAGCCGCTGCTACGACACCGAAGGCGCCCAGCCCGCCGGCAACTAAACCGGCGACAAGTCCGATTCGCCGTCCTCGCCGCTGCGACAGCCTGCCAACCCACCAGGCTGCGGAAGCCGAACCGAGTGTAATCAAGGCGGCGGGCACCCCCGCATAGCTGTCTGTCCCCAGCATATCCTGAGCAAGCAGCGCACCGACCGTAACGCCTGCCGCGAGCCCCGCGCCGCCAAATATTTGCGAGATCAGGACGACCCGAAGCGTGCGGCGGTACAGCTGCTCCTGCAGGTCGGCCGAATCAATATATCGTTGAATGGATTCCATAGGTATGGTACTCCCCTCTTAAGGTAATCTCATTATACTCTAGTTTCTTGGAATGAACAGTACGATCATGCCGGTGCGGCAGGTTGCCAAGGTGCTGTGAGGCATGGGACAATAGAAGCGAGGAGGTGAACCTATCGCTTGCAGGATCAATTGCTCATAATCGGCAACGGCGACTCATCAGGAGTGCCCCGACCTTATTGCGATTGTCCGGTCTGTACCGAAGCGCGGAGCAGCGGACGCAACCGGCGTTGGCGTTCGGCGGCACAGCTTATCGCCGGGGAGCGTCAGGTGCTGATCGATTGCGGTCCCGATATCGGCGCTCAGCTGGAGCGGTTCGGAATTCGTACCGTTGGCGAAGCGCTCATCACGCATGCTCATTACGATCATATCGGCGGGTTGCCGGT
>JBEPYM010000043.1:0-21928 GCA_041641375.1 Paenibacillus sp. | reverse complement strand
AATTGTGTTTTTAGCGGAACCGGCTTGCGCAGTTTGCCCAGCAGCGGCATAAGTGGTCTCTCCTGTCGTACCCCAACCTGATTCCGACTTATTTCGACAGCAATTACCCATTGTCCTGCATCTCAAGCAGGAATTGATCAAAATTGATTCTCGACTTTCGCCTCAACAGAAAAAAGCCCGCACATGGCGGACTTCTCCTCATTAGAATTGCAGCTTGCTCAGGCGCTCAACCGCCTTCTCCGTATTTTCGCGGCTGCCGAAGGCAGTGAGACGGAAATAGCCTTGTCCGGCTTGGCCAAAGCCCACGCCCGGAGTTCCAACGATATTCGCCTCGCTCAGCAGCTTGTCGAAAAACTCCCAGGAGCCGAGTCCATTCGGCGTCTTCAGCCAAATATACGGAGCGTTGACGCCGCCAAACACTTGAATTCCGAGCGACGCAACACCCTCGCGGATAATCTTTGCGTTTGTCATGTAGTATTCGACCATTGACGCGATTTGCGCTTTGCCCTCCGGCGAGTAGATCGCCGCGGCACCCCGCTGCGTGATGTAGGATACGCCGTTAAACTTCGTCGTCTGGCGGCGATTCCATAAATCGTTCAGGAGCACCTCGTTGCCCGCATCGTCATATGCCTTCAGCTCACGCGGCACAACCGTGTAGGCACAGCGCGTACCCGTGAAGCCTGCGGTTTTGGAGAAGGAGCGGAACTCAATCGCAACCTCCTTGGCGCCTTCAATCTCGTAGATCGAACGAGGCACATCATCCTCTTGGATATACGCTTCGTAAGCCGAATCGTACAGCAGGACACACTTGTTGGCGCGTGCGTAGTCCACCCATCTCTTCAGCTCATCCTTGGAAAGCGTCATTCCGGTCGGATTGTTCGGGTAGCACAAGTATATAACGTCCACCTTGCCAGTCGGCAGCTCCGGCACGAAGCCGTTCTCCGCATTGCACGTCAAATACGTAATGTTGCTGTAACGGTTCGCATCCTTGTTATATTCGCCTGCGCGGCCCGCCATCACGTTCGTGTCCACATATACCGGATACACCGGGTCTTGAACCGCGATGATCGAATCCTCGCTGAAAATTTCTTGAATGTTTCCGACATCGCACTTGGAGCCGTCGCTTACAAACACCTCGTTCGTGTTCAGGCTGATGCCCCGCGCCTTGTAATCGTTGTCGATGATCGCTTGGATCAGAAAATCATAGCCTTGCTCCGGGCCATAGCCGCGGAATGTCTTGGCTTCGGCCATCTCGTCCACGGAGGCATGCAGTGCCTGAATAACGGTTTCCGGCAGCGGTCTGGTTACATCGCCGATGCCAAGGGAGATCACTTGCGCATTCGGATTCTCCGAAATAAATTTGTTGCGTCTTCTTGCCACTTCGGCAAACAGGTAGCTGCCCTGAAGCTTCGTATAATTCGAGTTAATTTTGGCCATTGGCGAAATCGAACCTCCCGCATAATATCACCTTAACTCTAGCCCACTCTTGGTGGGAAATCCATGGATTTCCGCGCAAGAGATTTGCACTACATGGTACGAAGCCGGTGCAGCAAATCCGCCATATCGTCAGGCAGAGGAGCTTCAAACTCCATGTATTCCTCGGTCCTCGGGTGTACGAACCCAAGTACCGCAGCATGCAGCGCCTGACCTCCCTCGAGCGTAATCGCTTTTGTCCTCGCGTACATCGGATCCCCAACCAGCGCATGTCCAATGAACTTCATGTGCACCCGAATTTGATGCGTTCGGCCTGTTTCCAGCCTAAGCTCCACAAGCGTATTTTCTTTGAAACGCTCCAGCACCTTGAAGTGAGTGACCGCATGTCTGCTGTTTTTGTTTGTGACGGTATACATCTTCCGGTCCCCGGAATCGCGTCCGATCGGAGCGTCGATCGTGCCTTGATCGTGATGCATGACGCCTTGTACAACCGCGATATATTTCCGGGTTGCAGTGTGCTCCTTCAATTGCCGCGACAGCGACAGATGCGCGGCGTCGTGTTTGGCCGCCATCAGCAGTCCGGTCGTATCCTTGTCGATGCGGTGTACGATGCCGGGACGCAGCGTTCCGTTAATCCCTGACAAATCTTTGCAATGATACATGAGCGCATTCACCAGCGTACCGGAGGTATGGCCGGGCGCCGGGTGCACCACAAGCCCTCTCGGCTTGTTTACAATTATGACATCGGCATCCTCAAAATACACATCGAGCGGAATCGGCTCCGGCTTGATTTCAGCAGGCTCAGGATCAGGAATCGTGACGATTACATGATCGCCAAGCGAAAGCTTCAGGTTGGACTTGGCCGCCGCAGCGCCGTTCACAGTAACCGCGCCCTCCTTAATCCACTGCTGAGCCTGCGATCGTGATACGGATGCCCCCGCCTTCTCGGCCAACACCTTGTCCAGCCTTTCACCGGCAGCCGTCTCATCCGTTACCCATTCCATCGCTTCCGCCGCTGATTCTTCCTCTTCCTGAACACTTGTCCAATCCTCAATCATTTCGAGCCGACTCCCCATTTTTCATATCGGCTCCCGGACTCCCCGCCACCTTGGCTTGATGCGCGCTCTTGCGCTCAAGATTCCATTCCAGCAGCGAATCCAGCAGCAGCAAACCTACTCCAATGACAATACAGGAATCCGCGATGTTGAAAATCGGAAAGATGTAATCAACCGGATACCCAAAAAACCCGAATTTAAAATGAAACTGAAGAAAATCGACGACCTCCCCGAAACGAACCCGATCGATCAGGTTGCCGATCGCTCCGCCCAGCAGCAAGCCTAGCCCGGTCATGAGCAGCGGTTTGCCAAGGCGCGCCATTCGCGACATATAGATAAGAATACCGATCACAACAGCAATGGTTATTACAATGAAGAACCAGCGCTGATCCTGCAAAATGCCAAATGCCGCCCCCCTGTTGCGGGAGGAGGTAATGGAAAAAAAGGTGCCGATCACGGACATCGTTTGGTACAATTCAAACCGCGTTACAATGATCCATTTGGAAATCTGATCGGCAACGATAACCAGGACGGAAAGCAATAAATAGAAGATCAACAGAAACTACCTCCGATTGTACCAAAATCTTCGATCATTGTAGCATATCTTCCGGGCATGTCCAATCCGTGCGGTGCGAAAGCTATAGGCAGCAACCTGCTTGACCCACTTGCACGTGGAGAAAGGAGCCGGAACATGAATTCATCGCTGTCGGAACACCAAATATCTATGCTGCGAGCCAAGCTGGAGCAGGAGCTCCGCGAACTGGAGCAGCGTCTGCAACGCAATGACCATTACGGGCTTGCTGAATCTCTCCGCGATTCAACAAACGAGCTGTCCCCGATCGACAACCATCCGGGCGATCTTGGCACCGAAATGTTTGAACGCGGGAAGGATCTTGCGCTAATGGAGCATTCCGAGGAGCAGGAGGAACGCATCCGTCAAGCATTAGACCGAATGAACGAAGGTACGTACGGAATTTGTGCCGAATGCGGAGAGCCTATCCCGTTCGAGCGGCTTGAAGCCGTTCCTGGCGCCTCGTACTGCGTCAAGCATGTGCCGAATGTAGAAGAGGCGTTCGGAAGACCGATTGAAGAGCAGTTTCTGGAGCAGGGCTTCGGCCGCACCAGCGAAGATGGGAACGGCGATCCCGCCTTTGACGGCGAGGACGCTTGGCAGATCGTATCAGAATGGGGCAATTCGAACTCCCCGGCATTAATGGAAGAGCGCCATATCGATCACTATAATGATGTTGAGACGGACGAGAATGAAGGCTTTGTTGAGCCGATTGAAAGCTTTCTCGCTACCGACATTTACGGCAATCGGGTAACGATCGTCCGCAACGGCGAATACCGCAAATACATGGAAAACCGCGAAGGCATTCCTTTACTCGAGCCCGAATGGGACTCCGAGGACCTCCGCGGCGACCGGGATGAGGACGGCTAGCGTCCGTAACCGACATTCCGTTCCACATATTTGACGAGTTCAGCAATATAGTCACCGATAAAAGGAATATCGAGCGCCCCCAGCTTCCCTAGCATATACACAATTGTACCCCCGACAATCGTAATGCCGATCGCGATCCCGACACCGCGGGCGAGACCGGCCCACACATTCGTCCAGAACAGCTTGCCGGGGGAGTTCATCAGCTGGACATAATCCGCAATTTGGGTTCTTTCCATATCTTCGGCTACTTTGGCAAGGCGTTTGCTGAGCAAGGACATCGTCTTGTTCAGCTCTTCGCTTTGTTCTGCATTCGCAGGCTTGGTCGTATCCTCCACTGGTGAACCCCTCCAATGTCTTACGTTGTATGAGCGTGCTCGACAATCGAAGCGCAGCGCGCGCAAATTGTGGGGTGCTTCTCGTTCGTTCCGATATCTTCCGTTATCGTCCAGCAGCGCTCGCACTTGTCGCCTTCCGCGGGTTGAACGGTCGCCGACAGCCCTTTGAGCGGATGGGCATTGCCAGGTGCTGAGTTCCCAAGCTCGTGCAGCGTCGCTTTCGATACAATGAGCAGCGCCGGCAAATCCTCGCGGAACGGCAGCAGCGCATCGGCCGCCTCAGGAGTAGCCGGATAAATATGAATAGCAGCGCTCAGCGAGCTGTTAATGACCTTCTCCTTGCGGCTATGCTCCAGCGCCTTCAGCAGCTCGTCGCGCACATCGATGAATCGCTCCCACTTCCGCTCCAACGCCTCGTCAAACAATGCCGAATCGGCATCCGGGAACACCTCAAGCTGTACGCTCTCCGTCGTTTTCCCAGGAACATATTTCCATACCTCATCCGCCGTATGAGGCAAAATGGGCGAGATAAGCTTAGTTATTGCCGTTAATGCATCATATAATACGGTTTGCGATGCTCTTCTCGCCGGATCGTTCGCCGCACTGATATAGAGACGGTCCTTCAGAATATCCAGATAGAAGGCGCTTAGCTCAACCGAGCAAAAGTGGTGGATCGTCTGATATACAACGTTGAACTCGTATCGGTCATACGCCTTGTGTACGCGGTCCATAACCCGGTGCAGGCGAATGAGCGCATATCGATCAAGCTCAGGCATATCGGATGCGGCCACTCGGTCTCGGACCGGATCGAAATCATGCAGGTTTCCGAGTAAAAAACGAAGCGTATTCCGGATTTTGCGGTATACCTCGGAAATTTGCGTCAAAATGTTGTCAGACAATCGCACGTCCGACTGGTAATCGGTGGAAGCAACCCACAGCCTCAAAATATCGGCGCCGAGCTGATTGCATACTTTGAGGGGATCGACGACGTTGCCCAGCGATTTGGACATTTTGCGGCCTTCTCCATCCAGTGTGAAGCCGTGGCTTAGAATGCCTTTGTAAGGAGCTTGACCGTACACCGCCGTTCCCGTTATGAGTGACGAGTTGAACCATCCGCGGTATTGATCCGACCCTTCCAAATAAAGATCGGCCGGCCAATGCAGCTCCTCGCGTGTCCGCAGCACAGCGGCGTGGCTGGAGCCCGAATCGAACCAGACATCCATAATGTCCGTCTCCTTGCGGAATTCCGTATGACCGCATTGATCGCAGCATGTGCCAGCCGGAACCAGCTCCGCTTCCGGACGGTCGAACCAGGCATCGGAGCCCTCTTTCTCAAACAAAGCGGCGATATGCTCGATCGTGCTGTCATTGACAATCGGATGGTTGCAGCTGCGGCAGTACACAATCGGAATCGGCACGCCCCAGACGCGCTGTCTCGATATACACCAGTCACCCCGGTCTGCAATCATGTTGTGAAGACGAACCTCGCCCCACTCCGGCGTCCACTTGATTTGCTTGATTTGCTCCAGCATCTCCGCCCGGAATTTATCGACGGAAGCAAACCATTGCTCCGTCGCCCGATAAATGACCGGCTTCTTCGTCCGCCAGTCATGCGGATACTGATGCTGGAAAAAGCTGAGCTTAAGCAAATGGCCCGATGCCTGAAGCTTGTCGGTAATTTCTTTATTCGCTTTATCATAGAACACGCCTTCGAAGCCGGGAGCCTCCGCCGTGAATTTGCCTTGATCGTCCAGCGGGGACAGCACCGGCAGCCCGTATTTCTGGCCAACCGCAAAGTCCTCCTCGCCATGCCCCGGAGCGGTATGAACGCAGCCGGTACCCGCATCGAGCGTGACATGCTCGCCGTTAATGACCAAGGATTCCCGGTCATAGAACGGATGACTGCAGGTGATGAATTCCAGCTCGGAGCCCTTCCATACTGCGGTCACCACCGGCGAATCCCAGCCCAGCTCCTTCGCAACTGTGTCCAGCAGGCCCTGTGCAACGACGAATGTCCGACCGCCTGCTTGCACAACGGCATAATCGAGCTCCGGGTGTACCGAGATCGCCACGTTCGCCGGGAGCGTCCAAGGGGTCGTCGTCCAGATGATGACTTCCGCCTCCTGCGGCAGCTTGCCCTTCCCGTCCTTCACCGGAAACGCGACATAAATAGAAGGAGACGTCTTGTCGTGGTATTCGATCTCCGCTTCCGCGAGCGCGCTCTCGGATGACGGCGACCAATAGACGGGCTTCAGTCCCTTATAGATGTAGCCCTTGTTTACCATCCCGCCAAATACGCGAATTTGCTCCGCTTCGTAACGAGGCTGGTACGTAATATACGGATTGTCCCAATCGCCGGTCATGCCCAGTCGGCGGAACTGCTTCTTCTGCTCGCCCACCCATTCCTCAGCGTATTTCTGGCAATACTTGCGGAACTCTGAAACCGACATTTTTTTGCGGTCAACCTTGCCGCTGTTTGCAATCGCCTGCTCGATCGGCAAGCCGTGCGTATCCCAGCCCGGCACATAGGGCGCGTCGAAGCCCTTCATGGACTTGAAGCGCACGATAAAATCCTTGAGAATTTTGTTCAGCGCATGGCCGATATGGATGCTGCCGTTCGCATACGGAGGACCGTCATGTAGAACAAACTTCGGCTTGCCCCTACGCGCTTCTGCAACCTTCTTATTAATACCGATCTCGTCCCACCAAGCCTGCATAGCCGGCTCCGCTGTCGGCAATCCGCCGCGCATCGGAAAATCCGTCTGCATCATGTTAATCGTTTTGCTGTAATCCACGGACATTTGTATTCCCTCCTGTATTTGTGCCTAAACGCAAAAAAAGCCCTCATCCCAAAAGGGACGAGAAGCTCGTTAGCTCCCGCGGTACCACCCTGATAAGCCCGAAATCCGGCATATGCCGGCTCGTTGCCCACTCGCGACCATCAGTAACGGAATGACCCGGCCTGCTTTACTTGCCGAAGATCGGCGTTCAAGCGGCGCTCCCAGGTGATATTCAACCGCTGCCGAAGGTTAGGCTTCCACCAACTCCCTAACTCGCTGACTCCCGCTCTGCGGCTTACTAGTCCTGGTCATCGCTTTGTGCTTGCATCAGATTCTTACCTGTCAGTATATCCAAATCCATGACATCGTGTCAACTTGCGTCGGATTTTTTGCTGGAAGTCCGCACCTGGCCATGTTACACTCGTTGACGGAGGTGCAGTCATGTTGAATCGGCTTACCCAAACCATTCATTCCTATGTACCAATCGGATTATTGATATGGAGCTGCTTATGGTTCGTTCCCGAGTATGATCAAGTGGAGCGAATTTTGCTGTTTGCAGTCTATGTGGTCGTGCCTCTCGGCTTATACCGGGTGTTTGAAAGCGGAGAGGGACAGTGGGTCCCTGCCGTCAAGGGACTCGTCTGGCTGATCCCCTTCGGGGCGATCCTGCTGTCAGTTTCATTGCTGCTCACGCCGGGGCTGTTAGCCGGAATGCTGGCATTGCCATGGAGCACGGTTACGGTCCTGATCGCATCGATCGGCGCACGTGCGCTTGTGAGCGGTCGGCGCACGACAGGCGGGATCTCGAGGGCAATCGGATTTGTATATGTCAGCGTAGCCGGAATTTGGCTCGCTGCTCATCAATTTGGCGTATCGCTGCTTGGATTCGAAGGACAGATCATGCTGCTGACGGCAAACCATTTTCATTATGCCGGGTTTGCTGCTCCCCTGCTATTCGGCTTCCTGCACGATCATCGGAGCGGCGGCGTTGCGGCCTCCACTGTCGTCGTTCTTGGCGGGATTGCGCCTATTCTGATTGCACTCGGCATGACGTATTCTCCGCTCATCGAGTGGGCGTCCGTCATCGTCTTTGCAGCCTCTCTTATCCTATATAGTATTGTCGTGCTGGTCAGCGTCGCCCCGAAAGCGATTGGCTGGACCCGATGGCTGCATATCCTATCCGCCAGTACAGTGTGGGTCACGATGGCGCTGGCCGTCCTGTATGCGTTTGGCGAATGGACGGGACAGCCTACCGTCTCCATTCCGACGATGGTCACCTTCCATGGGTGGGGGAACGCGGTATTGTTATCGTTTGTCGGACTGCTCGCGTGGCATTCTACGTTGATGGACCAAGGCGCTGCCGCGATCCCGTTCAGCCGGATTCGGGGCAACGGGAAGATCGGCGCCGCGATTTTTGACAGGCTCGGAGTTGTTGATCGTGAATCCGGCAAGCAGCCTTCCGGCTTGTCTGACAGCCTTGCTGAATTCAGCAGCGCACACTGCCATCCGGAGCTGCTTCATCCAGATATCGCCCTATTTTACGAACACACGGACGACTATGAACTGCTCGTAACGCCTCATTGGCGCAAGCTGCTGCTGCCTGCAGCCAAGCTTTACAAGCTGGCGAGCGAGCGGCTTGCGCAGATGAATTTCCCGCTCCAAGCGGAGAGCAGCGAGCTTCACATTTCGAGTACGATTGTGCCTATACGGGATGAACGGGACGGACGGCGGAACGTGCGTGCCTGGATACGCACCTATCGCAAGACCGGTACCGCAATCTATGCCGCCTTGTACGCCTCTCATACAACAAGAGGCACGCCCTATATGAACATCGCATTCCCGCTTCCCTATTGCCAAATGTCCAGCATTCTGAATGTGCAGGATGGTCCCGACCGTTCGCTTCGATTGACCTCTTGGCGGGAGGATAGCGGTTCAGGTGACCAGGGCGTATATCTGGTGTTCCAGAAGCAAGCGATTCGGCTGCCGATTAACGAAACGATTGTCGTATGGAAGCAGGAAGGCTCTGCGGAAGGCGAGATTCAGGCGGAGCATCGGATGTGGCTGTTCGGCATGCAATTTCTTACGCTGGACTATGCGATCAGCAAGAAAAAACAGCGGACGACCGATTAGTGTCGTCCGCTGTTCATACGCTTACTCCTTCACAGAGCCAAGCTTAATGCCGTGTATAAAATACTTTTGCAGGAACGGATACATAACCAGCACTGGTACGGTGGCGATGACGATCTGGGCGGCCTTCACGGTGCGGTCCGACAGAAGCTTGAGATCGGAGGCATCCATGCTGCGAATATCGGCGTCGTTCAACGAGGTCAAAATAATTTGAAGCAAGGTCGCGAGCGGATACTGGTTCTGCTTCGACATATAAATCAGGGCATCAAACCAGGAGTTCCAGTGATTGACAATCGCAAAAATCGAAATGGTGGCAATGGCCGGCATCGACATCGGAATATAGACGGAGAACAGCGTGCGAAGATGTCCGGCTCCATCCATATAAGCCGCTTCCTCCAGCGCCTTCGGCACCGTGCGGAAGAAATTCAGCAGCAGGATCGCACTGAACACGTTCGCCGCCTTCGGCAGGATCAGCGCCCAAATCGAGTTCATGAGTCCTACCTTCTGAACGATAATGTACTCCGGTATCAACCCCCCGCTGAACATCATCGTAAAGACGAAAAACCACACATACACATTTCGCCCGAAAAATTCATTCTCCCAGCGCGAGAGCGGATAAGCGACCAGAATCGTCAGCGTAAGACTGAATGCAGTTCCGAGCAGCACACGCTGGAACGAGATCATCACCGAGTTCAGGAAGTTCGGATTGCTGAGCGTTTTCATATAAGCAGCGGTCGAGAAGTCAACCGGCCAGAAATACACGATTTTCATAGCTGCCGCATTGCTGCTGCTAAAGGAGACAGCGAGCATATGCAGCAGCGGGGCGACACAGGAAATAGCCAGAATTCCGATCAAAATATTGTTGATCACCATAAAAATGCGGTGTCCGCGCGTTGTATGAACCATGGTTGTTCGTCCTCCTAGAAAATACGATAGTTTGCAAACTTATGCGCGAGCCGATAAGTGATGACGACCAGTACAAGTCCGACTACCGACTTGAACATGCCGACCGCCGTCGAGAAGCTGAATTGGCTTTGCAGGATACCTGTTCGGAATACGTAGGTGTCGATAATATCCCCTTTCTCGTAAACAAGCGGGTTGTACAGGTTGAAAATCTGGTCAAAGCCCGCATCCAAAATTTTGGACAGTGCAAGCGTCGTAACGACGACCGTGATCGGAATCATTGCCGGAATCGTAATGTGCATCGTTTGCTGGAAGCGATTCGCCCCATCCACCTCGGACGCCTCATACAGGGAAGGATCGACGCCGACAATCGCTGCAAGGAACACAATGGCGCCGAAGCCGAATTCCTTCCACACGTCCGTCACGACAATCGTAAACCGGAACCAGTCGTTGTCGCCCAGAAAGAAGATCGGCTTCACGCTGAACAGCCCGAGAATCTGGTTGATCGCGCCGCCGTTCAGCGCAAATATATCGAGACAGATCCCACCCAGAATGACCCAGGACAAAAAATGCGGCAAATATACAAGGGTTTGGATAACGCGCTTGTAGAGCATATGTCTGACTTCATTCAAGAAAATGGCGAACAGAAAAGGTGCAATCAGGTTCGCCGCGAGCTTCATGCCCGAGAGCACAACCGTATTCCAGATGACCTGCGTGCTCTGCGGATAGTTGAACAACGTGCGGAAGTGCTCCAGCCCTACCCAAGGCGACTTCGTAAAGCCGAGCCAGGGCTTGAACTGCTGGAAGGCCATAATGAGACCGCCCATCGGCAAATAGTTAAATACAAGGGTAAAAGCTACCGGCAGCACAAGCATCAGATGAAGCACATACTCACGCTGAAATCTTCTTTTGATGTACGCACGCTTCGACCTTTTTGTAACATTATCTGGATTTATTGCCTGTTCACCTTGAATAATCCTTTTTTGCATAGTGACAACTCCCACTCCCATGTAGTAACGTTTGTGTAAGCGCTATATCCACATTGTATCAAGGACTCGCGTATCGCTATATTGCAAAATTTCAAACTACGCGTTGTTATTTTAGCCGATGTCCTACACGCTGCCGGAGGTGCTCAACTCGTCATGATCAGCAGGCGGTTCACCATATTAACCAAGTTTTTAATCTTGCTCGGGCTGATCATGGTACCGATAATCGGGCTGTACGCCTACTCCCATCAGGTAAGCGTCCGTGTCGTGGAAGACGGTATGCGGAGTGCCAGTCTGAACAATTTGAACAAGCATCTTTCGCGGTTTGACGATTCCATCCACAGCCTGGCGCTGTTTGTATTTTCCTTTATGAATGACCCCAATGTCAGGGAGTTTAAAGACCTGTACAGCTATCGTGATATTCTCGATATCAATAAAATTCGCAATTCCGTCGTCGAAAAAATCGTGCTCCAAAACAACGGTCCGACACTGAAGCACAACTTGATGGTATATTCGGCCAATGCGAACGAGACGCTGGCGGAGAGCGGCGTATCTCGAGAGTATGATTTTGCATATTACAACAGCGGCTTTGTGCGTCAATGGACGTACCGCTCAATTGCGGAACGGGGGGACCGTGAATATTTCGGTTTTATCCGTCATTTTACAGATCCGAACTTGCCAGATCGCCCGTTGCAGAACTCCGGATTGATTATACAAATTTCGTTCGCCAAGGAAGAGCTCGTTCGAACACTGGACCAGATGAAGCGCGGCAATTCCGGGGATCCGTTCTTTTATCATCCAAACTATGATCCGATCGTCAATCAGAGCGCCAATACCGATCTGATCGACCAGGTTATTCGAGAGCTGGCCGCATCTCCGATGGAGCGACAAAACACGTTAACGGTGAAACTGGAGCAAGCCGAATATTTGATTACGTATGAAGCATCACGCGAGCTGGGCTGGTATTTAATTGACTATATGCCGCTTGAGCGCATGCTGCAGCCGATCCATACAAGCCGCAACCTGTTCTATGTTACACTTTCCCTGCTATTGCTGATGAGTGTGGCCGCCATCTATTTGCTGTATCGTCATGTGCAGGTGCCGATCAAGGATTTGACTCGCAGCCTGCAGCGGATCAAGCGAGGGGATTACAGCGCCCGTATGGCGCAAACCAATAGCGCCGAATTTGAATACGTCAACACTCGGTTTAATGAGATGGCCGCCCAGATTGAGAGCCTGATTGAGAATGTGTGGACGGAGAAGCTGCGTTCCCGCGATGCGATGCTGAAGCAGCTGCAATCGCAAATCAACCCGCATTTTTTATACAATTGCTTGTATTTTCTAAAAAACATGTCGGCAAGCGGCAACAATGAAGCGGCTACGGAGATGGCGCTGCATCTCGGCGATTATTTCCGGTATATGACCCGTACCGACGACCAGATGACAACGCTAGGTGAGGAGTTGGGGCTTATCACTCACTATTTGACGATCCAACAGCTAAGGATGGATAAAATTTCGTTCCAGTTTGATGTGGACGAAGAGCTGAAGTCGCTCGAAATCCCGCGGCTGCTGCTGCAGCCAATTGTGGAGAACAGTGTCATCCACGGGCTCGAGCCCATTGAGGAGCAAGGAATCATCCATATCATTGCGAGACGGACGAAAAATGGCGGCGGCTGGATCCGTATTGAAAACAACGGTCAAGGGTTGGGCGCTGAGGAGCTTTCCAGGCTGTTGGCGGAAATTCGTCAGCGGACTGATCCGGATATCGGCTGCGGGGTGCGCAATGTCATCCAGCGATTTATGCTGCACTTTGGTGATCGGGCTGAATGGGAGCTCGAGTCTCCGGAAACCGGCGGCTTTCGGACCACATTGCGCTGGTACGGGGATGCAGAGAAAGGGGAGGAATCGAATGTATCAGCTTCTCATCGTTGATGATGAAAAATCAGTCGCCGATTATTTGCAATTCGAGCTCCCTTGGGAGACACTCGGCGTTACAAGCGTCCACGCTTGTTATTCGGCGATGGATGCAATTGAAGCCGCCAAGGCGAACCCGGTTCATATTCTGATTACGGACATTCGTATGCCCAAGATGACCGGACTTGAGCTGATCAAGTTGTTAAAAAAGCTTCATCCCAAAATGAAATGTATCATTTTGTCCGGGTTCGCCGACTTTGCCTATGCCCAGAAAGCAATGGAGAGCAATACGGACGCCTACCTCCTGAAGCCTGTCCGCGACTCCGAGCTGCTCGCAACCGTCAAGGATGCGCTTGACAAGATTCGGCTGGAATGGGAAGAGATTTCCACCTATCGCAAAGCGCTTGGAACGATGAGAGAGCATCTGCCGCTGCTCCGGGGGCACTTGCTGAATGAGCTGCTGCAGGGCAAGCGTTTCACGATGGAGACATTGGATGACAAGCTGAAGCGTCTGGAGCTTCCGTTCCGCTGCGGGGACGACTTTACTCTGCTGTTCGTAAGAATGGAAGCGGATTTTTCCGTCTATGACAGCAATGATCGCGGCTTGATGGAGTATGCCGTGCTTAATATTGCGGAAGAGCTGATGCAGGAAGATTATCATCTATGGTCATGCAGAGATGCTCACGATCTTCTCATTCTTGCCGTGATATGCCGCAACGATCGATTGAAAACCGAGGAGCGCTCCAAGGTATTGGAGCAGCGCGCACTCGAGCTGCAGCGCTCTGTCGTACAGTATTTGAAGGGACATATCTCTGTGGTGGTCGGCAATTGGGGCGTATTCCCGGCGGATACATCGACGATCTATCAAGCTGGCATATCAGCGCTCCGGAAATTTATCGGCGGTGATCGGGAGGGCTTCGTACCGCTGCAGACGATGCGGGCACAAGAAAAAATACCCGTTCTCCAAAGATGGTATGAGCCTCCCTCCCTGCTTCATCTGCTCGAAGCAGGGAGATGGGAGGAAGCCGAGGAGAAAACGAGAGTTGTCTTTGAAGAGCTGACGGAGCCACAATTTGGCAGCCAGGAGCACTTGCTGGAGATGTACCATGTCATGAGCGCCGCCTTTATTCATTTGGCCCATAAAAACGATCATTATTTGGTCGATCTGATCGGGAGCGTTCAGCAATTGGCTGCTTCGCCGGAATCGTTCAAATCGCCGCCCATGCTCAGAGACTGGGCTCTGCTCATGATTTCCAGGCTGAGAGGCGAGATGCATACGGAAGCAACCGCAAGCCGCTCAACCCTGATCAAGCGCGTGCAAACCTTCGTTCAGCAGCAGCTGCACAACGATGTATCGCTGCAGTCCCTGAGCGAGCAGCTTTATGTGCATCCGGTGTACATCTCCAAGCTGTATAAAGCCGAAACCGGAGAAAATTTATCGGATTATTTGCTGCGCTGCCGGATGGAGAAGGCCGCTCACCTGTTAAAGACTACAATGATGAAAATTTTCGAAGTCGGCGAGGCGGTCGGCTATCGAAACGCTCCCTATTTTATAAACGTGTTTCGCAAATATTACGGCGTGCCGCCGCAGGAGTTCCGGAAGCACGCCGTAGATTAACCGAATCGAATCAATTTATTTTGACAAGTCTTACTGCATCTGCGATCGTATAGCCGGCGTTCGTCGCGTGGATTCGGATAAAATTACCGGTCCCCGCCGACATCGTATAGGTTCCGAGTAGCACCCAGGTCCCTCCGTTTTGCCGTTGGTTGACTGTAATCGATGAATCCATTCCGCCGCTATGCTGGATGTCTACAGGAGCGGCATTCGGACGATTGCTGTGGGAGGTCCATCTCATATATACCTCGTACGTTCCGCTTTGCGTCAGCGAAGGAGTCCAGGTAGCCGTTTTTCCGGTGTCCGCTCCGGAGGTGCCGTCGTGATGATAATTGTTTCCATAAAAACCCGGTGACGTATTACTCATGCTCCATGCGCCGGTTACCGAAAACTGCGGATCGGTGTTATCCACGATGATTTCCTGCGGAGCCTGCTGCCCAAGCTGCAAGAAAGCGCGGAATGTCTTGCCCTTGGCGCCCGACGTCTGTACGGAAACCTTAATGGTAGGACTCGTCTGGATAACGGTGACTCCAGGTGATGCGGATATGACACTGGAAGCACTGCGATGAATTTCCAGCTCAATCGTACCCGTGTTCGCCTGGGTCGGATCGGAGACGGAAAGCTCCAGCTGCCCTGCCGACTCACGAACCATGACCGAAGCCTTCTTGTTGCTTGTGAGAGCTGCAGAGCCTTGATCCATCACCGTCACGGATTGATCCGTCCAGAAGTTGGCGCCGATCAGATTCAATTGCTGTTCCTTGACTGCCTGAACCATGCCGGTGTTAGCGAGTACCTGTATGTGAGGATTGGAGGCATATGCTGTCGTCTGGGAACTCGTTTTATTTGGCAAAATGGCGTACGCATACGTTTGATTCGACGGAGCCGTACCATGGTCAAGCCACAAATTCAAATAATTGCGTGTAATTAGGGTGGTTCCTCCATTTTTATCAACATCCTGCCACGATTTCGTTCTTGCTTCTCTCAATCCCTTCACAGTAGCAGGCGAAGGCAGGTAGAAGCCGACATCCGCTCCTGCGACATTGCCCTCCATATGAACCGTCTGGACATTCGACATCGTCGCAGACCATCCTAACGTCGTCGGTTGAGCGACCCCATTAACCGACAGCGCATTATTGCCCGTATCCCGAATCTTGTAGTTTTCCATAATCGTTTCGATCGTCCGTCCGCTGCTGCTCGTAATTCCCGACCCTAGCGCCACAATCTCGTCGTCGAACATAAACCACGATTTCTTGGCGGTTAGCGAAGTCACGTAAGCGGGAATGCTGCCGCTTGCGGCAACGTTATAAGGTGCCACTTCCATCCCGACAGTACTATAGAGTCCTGCGATATCGGTGCCTCCCGCCCAGTTGGTCCCGCTCTTGACATTCTGAGCTTGTGTATCGTAACGGGTTTGCGTATCGACGGTCGTCCCCGGCAGCCGATAATGGTTGACGGTGGCCCAGAAATCATCGCTATATTTGCGCAAATCGTTGTTGTATAAATAAGTCATGCCATCGCCGGTGTACCAGCCCTTCTTGTTCTGGTCGTGGCCGGATAACGATTCGTAATTGGAGGTTCGCGATGATGTCAGGGCAAGCCCGAAGCCGAACCCCGGTCTAAGGTGAACGTTCCGATCCATACTTGGGAACACCTTGGACATAATCAGCTCTCCGCGCGGAGCAATGGCGCCATCGTTAACGATATTCCGGACAATCGCGACGGACCGCATCGGTTTAATCCGATAAAACTCGCTCATATATGCTGTGTCCTCAAGCACCCACTGCTTGATCATCCGCTTGTATGCAACCGCATCGGCCGCCGGAGCAAACGGGACAAGCTGCGCAATCCCGCGCATCATGTTATGCCCCTGGCTGTGATTTTGGGCGGCGGCGATTCCGGTGCTTCGGCCCTGTACGGAGCCGAATGGGTCACCCTTGTAAACGAACGGCTCGAAGGAATCATACACCCATTTGAATACGTTCGCGACATTCGGGTCGGTAACTTGCCAGGTTGTGGAATCAAGCAGCTCCATAACGTCCGACAGCTCATACAAAATCTCTGCACCGTAACCGGCCGCATAAGGAAAGCTGCCGTGCTGGATAAAGGAACCGTCCGTATAGAAGCCATCTCCGGAAGTGGTATAAGCCAGCACTGCGCTAAGCGCGTCTCTCGACGATGCAAGCTTGGCGCTGTTCTTCACAAGAACGCCGCGAACAGCGACAACCTTGGATTTCCAGATCCGATTCGCACCGCTTGCATTGAAGCCGGGCTGTGTTAACGGGTCGTAATAAAATTTGGTCGGGTCCGGGGAAAACCGCTCCACCGTATTCATATACTTCGTCCGCTGCGCTGAAGTCAAGTATGGATACAGCATAGCCGTCAAATCGTTCAGCGCCAGCGCCGCTCCAATCTCCAAATCCCACCAATTCGCCCCCCATGCCTTGTTTTCGTTATAGCTTAACGCAGCGGCCGGGTCGCGGTTGTAAATCCATTCCATCCCATCGATGATGTCCGCAAGCAGCTGTGTGTTGCCTGCCAGCTGAAAGCCATGGCTTGTGTAGGGCGAGTGAAAGGCGATCGCCATGTCACGCAGCGCCCGGTAAGAGGATGTAATGGTGGAGGAATTGCCATTGCCGATTGCCAGCCAGAGGTGTGTTCGGTCAGTCGATTTGTTCATCGTGTTCCAAAATTGCTGCGCCCTCGCGTTGACCTCGTACAGCTTATTCGCAAGGACCGGATCGTTAGGGTTAAACATGGTCCAGCCTGTCGTAATATGAATCCACTTGTTGCGCATCGTATCGTATGCGTCCGAAGGAGTTGGCAGCGAAATCGCGTTCGGCGCCGCTACAGGAGTCAACGACACGGCTGCGGATGGTTCAAACTTGACAGCATCCGCAATGACGCGGCCATTTGTACCATTGTTGCGGATCGTCAGGTTTCCCGAACTCCCGGCCTGGAACGGGAAGGTCCCCAGAAATACCCAACCTGTACCGTTATTCCGCTGATTGATTACGAGTTGGACGGAGCCGCCTTGATAGTCGATCGTTATAGGCGTATTGCTTGCCGCTTGATAGGTAGGCCAATAGATAGATACGGCGTAGTAGGATGCTGCTGGAATAGTAGGCGTGTACGTTACGCTGGAATTTCCCTTATTTGTATTGTTGTCATGATAGTAGCTCCCGTTGTAAGCGCTCCCGGTGCTTGTGCTAACCCATGTTCCGACCCGAGAAATTCCCGTTGACTGATGGCTGTCCAAAATGATCGTGCCCGGTACGTTTGCCGATGCAATCGGCGGCGGCGATCCTCCGTAGCTGCCCGCCAGCATCACAACGAATGCAAGCAGCCATAATCCGATTCTCTTGCTCCGACTTCTTCCCATTACTCATTCCCCTTCCATCGCATTGATAACGCTTACATCACCATTGTAGCTCGAAAGGGGAAGGTAAAAAAACGTCTGTTTCTATAGGTTTGGTTCCCTTTTTTCATATAAAGGAAAAAATGTGCGGAGCTCCTCCTGTTCTACCCGCACAAACCGGACGTCATACGGATCCAGCTTCAATTCCAACCCTGTTCCCTCTTGGATGCGTTTGCCGGTGACTGCATCGGAGACAGGCTGCTTTACGGTTAGAATGACAGGTTGGTTCGTATAGTTCAGCAGGATATAAAAACCGCTATCTTCGGATGTGTGCAGCCTCCGAATCACTTCAATCTCAGGCGGTATTGCCGCCCAGACGGCTGTCGGATCATCGACCCCTAGTACGTCCAGGAGCTCGCTCACATGCTCGGTCGTCATGAAGGTTCCTGCGTACACGAGCTGTCCGCGTCCAAGTCTGACCCGAATAACCGCTGGCTGCCCTTCGTCCGTCGACCCTGCATAGGTGGCAAGGATCTCGGCATCCGGGACCAGGCTCCGAAGCACCTCGCGGAACACGGGGGCAGGGAGCTTGCGCTGGGAATGCGCGTATACTAGCTCGGAGGGTTCAAGATGCTCATATACCTTCGTAAACTCTTCAATCTCGATGCCGGTCCACTCCTGCAGCATGCCGGGGAACGGCAGCATATG
This sequence comes from Paenibacillus sp., assembly GCA_041641375.1. Taxonomy (GTDB): domain Bacteria; phylum Bacillota; class Bacilli; order Paenibacillales; family YIM-B00363; genus Paenibacillus_AK. Next base: position 3,275 of record JBEPYM010000043.1, on the reverse strand, counting down.
ACACCGATTGCGGCGATCCTTATACCCGCTCCGAGGACCGACGATTAACGTCCCGCCTTGCTCCACATAGGATTGGAGACACTTGCTGTCTTCGGCATCCATCAGCATTGCATTCGCATAGAACGCAACCGGATATTGATCCGGGGTCAGCTGCGATAACCACCTGCCCCTCGGCAGCAGGTCGACAAGCAGATGCCGTTCGCTAAGCGAACGGTAGATGTGTTCCTCCATCTTCCATTCCTCGGCACCTAGATAGCCCTCAATATGACCGTTCGTATCGTTGTCGAAATCATACAGAATTGCAGCATGAGCCACACAGCGTGTTCCTGTAAGCAGCGAACCGGCGGCATTCACTTCACGTGCAATCCTGCCCGCTTCCTCCAGCCGGCGATTCGGCCGATTGCCGTAATCATTCAGCCCGTGCCATAACGTCTCCGCTCCGAAGAGCGCCGTTCGCCAGCGGAAGAAGAACACGGCATCCGCACCGTGAGCCATCGACTGCCATACCCATAGCCGCATCTGCCCCTCCTTCGGAGTAGGGAGCAAATAATCGCCGAACGGATGCTTGGACAGCACGCTGCCATTCTGTCCGCCGGGACCGGCCTGCTGCTCGAGAATCATAAATTTTGCGCTGATCCCGCGTGCCTTGCTAAGATGCTTGCCGGTCAGCCGGTCGCGAAAGTGCGCAGGCAATTCCTTGCGGAGCAATTGGAACGACGGATAGGAATCATAAGATACAAAATCGAGCGCTCGATCTGTCAGTGCCTCATAATCAATATGGGTGAACATACCGTTGTGCGTCACAAATTGATGCGGGGCAGCTTGCTTGATCAACCGGTATTGCAGCTCGGCAAACTGTATCGCCGTATCGGACGTGAAGCGGAAGAAATCGAGCAGGTGTCCAGGATTATGGTACGTGGGCGTCGGACCCGGCGGTTCGATTTGCGCCCAATCGGTATACGTTTGGGACCAGAAAACGGTGCCCCAAGCTTCGTTCAGCGCATCCAGTGTATTGTATTTACTCCGGCACCAGCTCCGAAACGCCTCACAATCGCTTGGCGCAAAGCTCGTATTGGAATGACAGTTCAGTTCGTTGTCAATCTGCCAGCCGATCACTTGCGGGTGTCCCGCGTAATGCTCCGCAAGCCTGCGGACAATCTCCTCGCAGCGATGCAAATAGATCGGGGACGTATAATTGTAGTGCCGTCTCGAACCATGCGTTTGCCGGTGCCCCCAGAAATCGACGCGAAGCACCTCAGGGTATTTCGATGTGAGCCAGGCAGGCGGCGCATAGGTGGGCGTACCCATCACGACCTTAAGTCCGTATGCGGTGCAATAGGCAATCACTTCATCGAAGAGGGAGAAATCGAACCGATCCTCCTCCGGCTCCATGATGCTCCAGGCCGATTCTCCCATCCGAACCGCGCGAAACCCAAGCTCCGCCATCCGCCGAATGTCATCCTCCCATAGTCCGCGGTCCCACTGCTCGGGATAATAGCAGCAGCCGAGCATCGGCAGATCGGATGGATAGGCTCGCTCGGTCATGGCCGTCCCTCCTTCACCGCAATTTGAAGCGGCTCCCCCCGGTAAACGGCCGTGTGAGTTGCGGATTGTGCACGTTCCGCCCCCTCCCGTACGTCGCTACCTTCTCCCGGTCTTGAACACGCACAGTGAAGCGTCAACCCGGCGCCCGTATACAGCTTCGCATCTCCGTCGACATGATCGACCGTCAGCACGCCGGAGTGGTCATTCCACTCCAGCCTCGTACACGCATATTCTCCCGTCTCGTATCGGTGTGTATCTCCGTCATCGTCGTACAGCTCGAAGCTTCCGTCCGCTCCCGGATATACCCGGAGCTCCAGCTTGCTTTCCGGCTCGTTCGGGAGGAAGGATCTACCCGCCGCAGCGAGCGGCAGGACAGCGCCTGCTCTCACATAGAGCGGCATTCTGTCCAGCGGAGCTTCGGCCGGCACATACTGGCCCCCGGCGTAAACAGCTCCGCTCCAAAAGCAATGCCAATCCGCTCCACCCGGCACATATACCATTCGGCTTCTTGCACCCGCATCGATAACCGGTGCGGCGAGCACGAAGCTGCCTAGCATAAACTGATCGTCCTGCTCCCATGCTGCCGGGTCTTCCGGGAAATCATAAAACATCGGCCGCATAATCGGTTCTCCCGTCTCCCTCGTACGTCGGGCGAGTGAGTATAAATAGGGTACAAGCCGGTAGCGCAAACGGTCGTATCGCACAAGTATTGTTTCCGCCTCGTCGCCGAACGACCACAATTCGTTGTCCCCCCGCGAGATCCCATACAATAAATCCTCGAACGAGGTCGCACCACGGCTGCCATGAACGCGAAACAACGGACAGACCGCGCCGTATTGGAACCAGCGAATATACAATTCGCGGTACGCCGGGTCCTCCGGATTGCCGCCAGTGAAGCCGCCGATGTCCGTCGTCCAATAAGGCAAGCCGCTGATCGCGGCATGCAGCCCCGCAACGATCTGCTTGCGCAGCGCTGCAAAGTCGTAGCCGATATCGCCGGACCATACAGCCGCTCCATACCGATGCGCTCCCGCATAAGCCGCCCGTGCGAAGATGAGCGCTCTTCGTGTCGGATCAACCGCTCGCTGACCCTCGTAGAGTCCCCGAATATGCTGAAGCGCATAAGCATTAATCCGTGACTCAAGCGATCCCTCGGCCGTTTGCAAGGGTTCATACTGAGTCAGATCGATGCCGTCGTCCGGCTCGCATGAATCGACCCACCAGACACGCGCCCCCTGCTCATAATACCTCTTCGCCAGCTCCCAATAATAATCGCGTGCTTTCGGATGGAACGGGTCGTACAGAGCCGCCGAATCGCCGTTAAAGATGCGTACCGGTACGGCATTCCCGTCCTTTCCGTGCAGCAGCAGCCCCCGCTCAGCCATCGGCTCATAGTTATCGCTTTTACTCGAGATATAAGGCCATACGGACACCATAGCCTTGAAGCCTAATTCCTTCAGCCTCCGAAACATCCCTTCCGGATCCGGCCAGCAGGCAGGATCAAACCGCATATCCCCCATCTCGGTCCAGTGGTAGAAATCGATAACGATGATATCGGCGGGATACCCCTTCTCCCGATAGGTCTCGGCAACCGCCAGCAGCTCCTCCTGGGTCTGGTAACGCATCTTGCTTTGCCAGAAGCCGAGCGCCCATCTCGGAAGCATCGGAGCTGTACCGCCGAGCTTCCAATATTGCTCCAATACACCGGAGAGCGTCTTTCCAGCCTCATT
>JBEPYM010000042.1:0-22872 GCA_041641375.1 Paenibacillus sp. | reverse complement strand
TGCCGGAAAGCTATATTCGGCATGCGACCGCAGCCCAGACGTCAGGGCATCCCGGCTATGGGGCGTACGGCTATCAGTGGTGGAATGCGACATATGACGGAGTACGTTACTTTTTTGCACAGGGGCATGGGGGACAGTATATTTTCGTTGTGCCGAAGCTGGAGCTGGTCGTCGTGTTTACGGGCGATCCGACGGTAAGCCGCTGGAAGAGCCCTCGCGTGCTGTTTGAGCAGCTGCTGCTGCCGGCCGCGAGGCAGGGATAGGATGGTGGAGTCATGGGCGGGCAGGAACGGAGCAGGACGCATTATGAGATTAAGAAGGCGCTGGAGCGTGAGGCGATTCAGCTGTTTGTGCGTCTGTACAATCGGCAGCATAGCCGCCAATACCGGCTGCTTTATTTGCAGGAGCGTCCGGACGCGGTGCTGGAGGATCGGGCGGGAGCGAAGCTGGGGATGGAGATTACACATCTGTACTGCAGCGAGGAGGAGGCGCGCGAGCTGATGGGTCATGCCGGCAGCGAGAAAAGTGTGCTGGCGGCCTGCACGTTCGACGTCCTGCTCCGCGCGCTGAACGAGCGTGTGCGCAGAAAGCAGGAGAAGCGTAAGGCGTACCAGGACGGGTATCCGATCTCGCTGCTGATTCGCAGCATGCAGCCGTTGTTTCGGACGGAGCATTTCTTGGAGGCGAAGGACAAGCTGTATGCGCCGGATGCGGAGGGCGGGTTCGAGACGATCTGGCTGCTGACGCGCGGCCAGGACGGGGAGTGGCAGCTGCTGGCGCTGAACCAGCTGGTGTGACCGACCGATGGGGCGAGGCGCTGGGTGTGCGGCGGAAGCGTCGAAATAGTGGAACGGATTTCTGCTAAATGGCGGGTGTGCGGGGGATGCGTCGAAATAGCGGAACGGATTTCTGCTAAATGGCGTGTGTGCGGCGGACGTGGCGAAATAGCGGAACGGATTTCTGCTAAATGGCGTGTGTGCGGGGGATGCGACGAAATAGCGGAACGGATTTCTGCTACATGGCGGATGTGCGGCGGATGCGGCGAAACACCCCCCCTCACCCCAAAAAAACAGCCCTGCGCTCCGCCCAACACGGGCGAGCACAGGGCTTTCGCGCATGATTACCGCTTCTCAAGCGGATACAAAATCAGGTCGACCGGGAACGCGGACCCGGCCGGCGGTGAAAATTCGATGTCGAGATACGGCTCGTTGCCCGTCGTGCGGTACAGTAGATGCACGCCGTCCAGCGGGGTGATGACGCCGCCGTGAGCCGGAGCCATCGTCAGCTCGCCGTTGATCAGGAACGGACCCTTGAATACGCCGCCCCGCGCTAGCAGCAGGAGCGTCATCCGCGGCGGATTGTCGATGCGTAGCTGATACGTGACGCCGTAGTTGCCAAGGTTGTACGTATCCTTCTTGTCCTGCGCATCGTAGCCGGTGACGAACGTATCGGTGACGCCGTCGCCGATAATGATGCGCCGCGGCTGCGCGAGATCGTTCGCATCGGCGCGCCACAATACGCCTGACGCCTCGAAGGTGCCCCGCACGTTGTCGTCGAACGGCAGCTTCGGCAGCTTTCGGTAGTCCTCCAGCTTGTCCGAAGCATCGAACGCGACGAAGGTGAACGTGACTTCCCCGTCCATCTCCAGATCATAGAACAGGTTAATGCCCTGTCCCGGCAGCATCTCCGGAAAAAGCGCGTACACCTGCGATCCTCCCGCAGGAAGGATCAAATCCTTCTTGTCGGTGCTCCCCGCCAGAAAATCGAGCGTCGCCTGGTGGCCGATCAGGTTGGCGTAGATCGACGGATATACCTCGCCCTGCCGGGTCGTGCGCACGGTCACCGGCTTGCCGCCCGGATTGGCGGCCATAATGGCCACGCTCAGCCTTTTGTCGGTTCCGTTCACATGATCCGCGTACAATCTCACTTGACCGTTCGCCTTATCCTCGTACAAAATCCCCTTTTTTACCACCGTCTCGGGACTGTCGCTTACAATCAGCTTGCGCGTGCGGTTATAGGTGACGCGTTTGCTCAGCTCCGGCATATGGAAGAAATGCTCGTTCAGCTGCGACCAGTTCAGATCGATATAGCTCCCCGGCGACTTATGGTACACCTGATATTCCAGCTCGGACAAATAAGGCTCGTCCTTCACCTCGATCGGCCGCTCGAACCAATAGCTTTGATTGCCGTTCGAGTCGGTCACCTGCAGCGAAACATGATACGTGCCCGGCTTGAAATAGACGTCCTGGCGGTTATGCCAGCGATGTGAGACGATGCCCTCGAGATCGACGTCGTAGCTGAGGTCGATGATGCGGACCGGCTCTCCCAGCCGATAATACGGCTTGTCGAACGCAAATTTGGCGACGGGGCGCGAGTTGTTTTGCTGGCCGACGAGCAGACTTTTTGGCGGCTCGGTATAGTAAATTTCAACGCGGTTCAGCTCGCCGTTGTACTTGTACTTTGCGCCAAGCAGATCCATCACCCACGTGAGACGGAGCAACAGGCGGTGCTCGTCCATCAGCGCCTGGCCGTCGTATTCGACCGGCTTGCCACCGACCGTGACAATTCGATGCGTGTTGTCGACGAGCAGCTCTCCGCCGCCGGCCTTGGGCAGCGTCAGTTTGATCGTGTTGGTCGCGGCATCCCACGTCAACGATTGACCGAACGCTTCGGATACGAAGCGCGCCGGAACGTACATGCGTCCTCCGACGACGCGGGCGGGGCTGTCCATCGTAACGAGCTTGCTGCCGATGTAGGCCTCCTTCTTATCGCCGTACAGCACGATAAATTGGGAAGAGGTCGAAACCGCCTCCGTGCGCATCGGCAACGCGGAGCTTGCCAGCACAAATACGAGGATCATGGCGATCCAACGGGAAAACAAGACATTCATGATGCGTAACTCTCCTTCTCCTTTTTTTTCTGTACCCCTAACATAGACGAGGAAAAAGGAAAAAAGTTACGAGTTTGGTTGATGTTGCGGGTTATTCGCGTGTGGGCTTGCGGGAGGTTTTGATGAGGAAGTAGAGGCATACGCCCGCTCCCGCCGCGAAAATAAGCGCGACGCTGTATTTCGCGACCAGGTGGAACAGCCTCTCCCAGGCTGGTCCGAACAGGTAGCCGATGCCGACGAAGGTAACGACCCAGAACAGCGCACCGGTATAGGCGTATAGAGCGAATATGCGAAAGGGCAGTCGGATGATTCCCGAGAAATAACCGGTGACATGACGAACGCCGGGAATGAAATACGCGATAAAAATGAGCCAGTTGCCGTAACGCTCGAACCACTGCTCCGTGCGTTTGATTTTGTCGGGGCCGAGGCCCAGTCTGCGTCCGTAGCGTTCGAAGAAGGGCTGGCCGACGCGGTGTCCGATCCAGTAGGTGATGGAGATGCTGGAGGTGGTGGCGACGAAGGCGAGCAGCATGCACAGCCATGCGTTCAGCTTGCCGAGGTGAGACAAATAGCCGACATATGCCATCGAGGTTTCACCGGGGAAGGGAAGCGCAATGTATTCGAGAAAAAGTCCCGTAAACAGGACGAGATAGCCGTATTCTGTAAACCATTCCTGGATAAGCTCCCACATGGTGGTCGAACCGCCTTCCGACAGAAGATCGTATTCTAGCATAGCAAAAAGGAGGCGGAGAGAAAAGCGGTGATGTGCAGGCTTGGGTGAAATTTGGCGGGCGTTGGAGTATGATAGGGAAAAGATGATGGGGAGTGGATGATAGAGTGAAAACGATCAAAATTGCGATTGTGGCGGGCAGTAATCGTGCCGGAGCGTCCAGCACGAAGCTATGCCGGTATATGGCGGAGGTGCTTGCGAAGCAGCACGCCGCATCGGTGGAGGTGCTGGAGCTGCACCAGCTGGTTTTGCCTTTGTATTCGCCGGATGACGAGACGGAGCATGAGGCGGTTGGTCTTCTTCGACGTGCGGTGGCGGATGCGGATGGCATTGTTCTGGCTACGCCTGAATATCACGGCAGCATGTCGGGTGTATTGAAGAATGCTCTCGACTATCTGGGCGCTGACGAATTCCGGGACAAGGCGGTGCTGGCCGTATCGTCTTCCGGCGGAGCGGTAGGGGTCAGCTCGCTGCAGCATATTCAGACTGTCGTGCGGAATTTGCACGGAATCAATTCGCCGGAGTGGATTTCCATCGGCGGTGAGCAGCGGGCATTCGGAGAGGACGGAGCGCCTGCCAACGCGAAAATGAAGGAGCGGATCGAGCGAGTATTGGCGTATTTCGCCGGAATGACCAGAATGCTGCGTGGATAAAGCGAGGGATGCATCTTGCCGGGTTGGGGAACGCTATTTGCTGGGTGAGACAACCATAGAAGGGCAGGATTGGTCATAGATGCTGGAACAAGCGAGCTTGGAATCCAAGGCGGCCGCCTATAAGATCGGCGTCAGCCATATGCACGATACGTCGCCGGCGTTCGTAGAGGCGTATCATCGTTTTACGGGGGAGGCGTTCCGGGAAGGGGCGCTCTCCGAGCGGGAGAAGCAGCTGATCGGGCTGGGAATCGCGATGTTCGCCAATAACGAGGTGTGCACGGTGTACCATGTGCAGGAGGCGCTGTCATGCGGCGCGACGACCGAGCAAATCGCCGAAGCGGTTGCGGTTGCGGCGGCTGCATGCAGCGGTCATGCGGTATCGCAGGGCGCAACGAGGGTGCAGGCGGTGCTGGAGCGGCAAGGGAAGCACCGGGATCGCGCGCCGCTGCAATAACAGGCTCGACTGGAGTCAAGGGAGAGTGCGGGGATTGCGAAGAGTTGTACATGTTGAAATCCAAACCGGGGAAGTCGACCGATCGGTCGACTTCTACCGGGATGTGTTCGGATGGAAGCCGACTGTGATACCGGGAAGCGGGACGCCTTATGTGCATTTGGCTGCCGGCAACCCGGAGGAGCGCGGCATTAACGCATCGGTCGCCGGTATCGGCGGCACTGCTCCCCGCGTTGTCCCGACTATCGAAGTCGAGTCGATTGAGGCGTTCTCGCTGAAGGTCGCAGAAGCGGGAGGATCCTTAGTATCCGGCATCATAGAGCTGGAAGGGACCGGCCGATTTATGTATTTTGACGACCCGGACGGCATCCGCTTCGGCATGATTGAGTACAGCAGCAAGTAATTTCGAAAGGCGTGTGGTCCCCCCCCTTCTAACGCTTGAATTGATCACTTGCTAGCGCGAATATGCGCTTTAAGCGCCACCGGGCGCCGCGCCAGAGGCGGGTAATCTCGAATGCTGGAAATGTAGACTCGCAGTTTTCGAGATAACAGTGGACCGAAAGATTCAAAAGGGTAGTTTGTACGATTTTTCACACAACGTGACGGACAAGAGCTCATGCAGAGGGGATTTGTACGATTCCTCGTACAAATACCAGGATCAGAACCTCAAGCAGGCCGATTTTGTACGATAAAACGTACAAGAAGAGAAGAAATGAGGCCGGGAGACAGGATTTTGTATGACAAATCGTACAAAATCAGAAGAGTATCGAGTTGTGTAAACGGAGACGTGAGTTGATCAAAACTGCAGCGACAGTCTAGGACGATATGTTCTTGTCCTTGGCTGCCGCTGCTTTCATTTCCAGGCACAGACTCGTCTTATTCTTCAAGAGCGGACGCTTCCATTTCCAGGCACAGACTACACTTATTCTACAGAAGCCGACGCTGTGCCAGTTCCAAAACCGCGTCCATTCATCAACTCCAGTCCCGTACTTCCTTTCAAACGACAGCCGGGCCGGAGGCAGCTAAGCGCGTAAGCTATTCATCATGGCTACCGCGGCGCGCCATCTGCTGCCACACGGTGCCGGCGGCGGCCTCGCCCCGCTCGATACGCTCGAGCGCCATGCGAGCCTGCAAGGCGACCTCGAATTCGGGGTCGCCTGCGGCTGCGCGCAACGCGTCGACTGCGCGGGCGTCGCCGACCTCGTACAGGTAGCGTGCCGCCCGCCAGCGCACGATGCGGCTCGGGTCGGTGAGCGCCACCGCCATCGCCGGGACCGCCGCCGGGTCGCCGAGGTCGGACAAGGCGTCGCCCGCCGTACGGCGCACCGCCGCCGCCCGGTCGCGCAGCGCCTCCTCGAGCAGCGGCACCCGCCCCACGGCGCCCTCCAGCGCGCCGATCACAACGACCGCCAGCCGCCGCACTGACAGGCTGTCGTCGCGAAGCAGCGCGGCAAGCAGCGGCAAATCATCTGCCGCCAGCCGGCCTTGAAGCGCCGCCAGCGCCGCATAACGCACCCGCCAATCCGCATCGCGCAGCCGCTCCCGGAGCACCGCCGGATCCGTGTCGGCACCAAAGCCGGCAGCAGGCTCCTCCCCGGCAGCAGAAGCACCTTCGCGCCGCTCCTGAATGTGGCTCACCATCGCCGCGAGCCGCTCCTCGCCAAACTCGGCATCCAGCTCCGCAACAAGCTCCGCCAGCACCTCCTCCGGCTCCCCATACCGCCGTCCGAAGTCCTTCAGCACGCGCTCCTTGATCAAATTCGGGGAAGCGGCACCCGCTTCCATCGCCGCCTTGGCGAATCGCTCCGGCAGCGCCGCGCGCCGTTCCTCTCCGGCTGTCCGCACCCGGACCTGCATCGGAATGCCGCGAAACAGCTGCACATACACCTGCGACTGTCCGAAGCTCGCCCCACCTGCATCCGACCCAACGAACTCGACCGCAGAGCCGTTCTCAAACACCAGCTTGGCCGCCTGCAGCACCGCCTCCCACCGCACGTCCGGCTCGCGCTCCAGCGCGATAAAATCGCCCGCCCGGTACAGCCCGCGAACGCCATCCAGCTCCAGCAGCTTCCGCATAACACCGCCAGCCGCCAGAAGATCGGCTTTCCCATATTCCCGAGTCTCGCCTCCAACCGCCTGCACGTCCACGGTCAGCTTCATCACATGCGGACTCGGCGTCGGCTCGATCCCCAATAAACGCATAAACCGTTCAGCCCCCATTCCAAATTCCCTTTTTCCCATCATACCAAAACCCGCCCAACTCGCAAAAACGCCCGTCCGCATGGAAATTCGTTTGAACCTGCAGGTCGAATTGAGTATGATGGTAGAAGATGCTTTTACAAACAGGAAGGATGGAAACCACGCATGTTGGCAACAAGCAATATATCGCTGCGCTTCGGCAAGAGACCGCTGTTCGAGGACGTCAACGTCAAGTTTACGCCCGGCAACTGCTACGGTCTGATTGGCGCGAACGGAGCGGGCAAGTCTACGTTACTCAAAATTTTGTCTGGAGAGATCGAGCCGTCCACCGGCGAGGTCATTATGTCCCCGAACGACCGGATGGCCGTGCTGAAGCAGAACCACTTTGAATTCGATGAGGTTCAGGTGCTGAAGACAGTCATCAAGGGTCACAAAAAGCTGTTCGATATTATGGAAGAGAAGGATGCGCTCTACGCGAAGGCGGACTTCAGCGAAGAGGACGGCATGAAGGCGGCGGAGCTGGAGGGCGACTTCCAGGAGCTGAACGGCTGGGATGCCGAGCCGCAGGCGGCTGAGCTGTTGATCGGCCTTGGCATTCCGCGCGAGCTTCACGACAAGCTGATGAAGGAGCTCGACGGCAATCAGAAAATCCGCGTGCTTCTGGCGCAGGCGCTGTTCGGCAATCCGCAAATCTTGCTGCTTGACGAGCCGACCAACCATCTCGACATGGAATCCGTACGCTGGCTTGAGAATTTCCTCATGGACTATGAGGGCACCGTCATCGTCGTCTCTCACGACCGGTACTTTCTGAACCGCGTATGCACGCATATCGCAGACCTGGACTACGCCAAGCTGCAGCTTTACGTCGGCAACTACGACTTCTGGTATCAGTCTAGCCAGCTGGCCCTTCAGCTGACCCGTGACTCGAACAAGAAGAAGGAAGAAAAAATCAAGCAGCTCCAGGAATTTATCGCGCGCTTCAGCGCCAACGCCTCCAAGTCGAAGCAGGCGACAAGCCGCAAGAAGATGCTGGATAAAATTCAGCTCGACGATATCAGGCCTTCCTCCCGCAAATATCCGTTCATTAACTTTAAGCCGGAGCGGGAAGCGGGCAAGCAGCTGCTTACGATCGAGAACCTGTCGGTGCAGGTGGACGGCGAGCAGGATATTCGCAGCCTGAATCTGATCGTCAATAAAGGCGACAAAATCGCTTTCGTCGGACCGTTCGAGCATGCGAAGACGACGCTGTTCCAGGTACTGATGGGTGAGAAAACGCAGAGCGAGGGCACGTTCACCTGGGGCATTACCACCTCGCAGGCGTATTTCCCGAAGGACAACTCGCAATATTTCGAAGGCGTCGATATGAATCTCGTCGATTGGCTCCGCCAATACTCCAAAAACCAGGAGGAGCAGTTCCTGCGCGGCTTCCTCGGACGGATGCTGTTTGCTGGGGAGGAGGCGCTCAAGAAGGCGAGCGTGCTGTCCGGCGGCGAGAAGGTGCGTTGTATGCTTGCCCGGATGATGATGACGGGTGCGAACGTGCTGCTGATGGACGAACCGACGAACCATCTCGACCTCGAATCGATCACTGCGCTGAACAACGGACTCATCGACTTTGACGGTACGCTGTTGTTCGTTTCGCAGGACCATGAGTTCGTCAACACGATCGCCAACCGGATTATCGAATTTACGCCGAAGGGCATCATTGACAAGCAGATGAGCTACGACGAATATTTGGAAAATGAAGACGTCAAGCGGCAGCGTGCGGAGCATGGAGGCGAATGAAAAGCGGCAGGTTAGGGAATGAGTAAGAAAGGGAGGCGGCAACCTCCCTTGATTTACCTTAGCGGCTCGCCGCCGAAAACGGCCTTGACCAGCGCGTTGAAGCCGGGCAGCGATTCGTTGATATCCCTGCCGGTCCACGCATCCTGCGCAAGCGCGTTCATGGAATTGAGGAAATTGCGATTGGCGGAGATGTGGACGGTGCGTACATGCGGATACAGCGTTCGCAGCCGGACGGCGATTCGCTGCTGCAGCTTCGCGGACAAGTCGTCCTTGTTGACGGTCGGGAACGTATAATACGAGTTCGTGTCGGTAACGACCTGGCGCCAGCTGGCGTAAGGACTGTGCGTGTACGGATCGTATTCGCCTTCGGATTGGCCGGTGTTGTTCGTATCGATCCGGCCGCCGTGACCTACTGTGCCGAATGCGGTGTCGTCCAGGGCGATGGCGACATAAGCATTCTTGTCGGTCAGCGCGACATAGGCGCCGAATACGCCTTCCATCGCGGCGACTGCGTTCGCCGCATCCTGATTCATCTCGATTCGTTCGTTGTTATGGTCGGTCGGCTGGCCGATATCGCCGAACGCTCTCGTTTGCGGCGTATAGTCATCTCGGCTGGACAAGTCGTTGCCGGAGCCCTCGAAGTCTCCTTCGTACAGACAGCCCGACAGGGCGGCGGCAAGCAGCAAGGCAATCATGGCGTGGACATGCTTTCGTTTCATGCGCTGAACCTCCTGTCACATTGTGTGCGGTATCATTAGGATAGACTTCGGATGCTTCGAGCATGCGGCTTTCGGGAAGGGGAAAACTGGCATTTTTCCTTGTTGCGCCTGCCTTTTTAGAACAATTTGTGACGCTTTCGCCATTACATTGACAAACAATTGATGCGAATTTATAGTTATAGAAGTGATTTGGTTCATAGACGGACGCCCAAGCCTTGCGGACGAAGGCCCTGGTCCATACCGGGTGCCTCGGTGAGGCTTTCTTGTTTGTGTGACGTCTCGGTACGGCAATAATTGGTTTTATTACAAACGAACTGGGGTTGATTACAAGATGTTGCGGTGGAAACTTACGAAGCGACTCCTGCCCTTCTTGACAGCGATGGTTCTGCTACTGGCAGGCTGCAGCAGCGTTCAAGAGGCTTACAACGAGCCGAACCCGCTCAATCCGGACGGACGGATTGCGATGGAACAGCTAGGACTGATGAAGCTGTCCCTGGGCATTATGATTCTCGTTGTCATTGTGGTGGCGCTGCTGACGGTATATGTATTGGTCCGCTTCCGGAAGCGTCCGGGACAGGACGGCATTCCGAAGCAGGTGGAGGGCAACCACAAGCTTGAAATCATCTGGACGGTTGTTCCGCTGCTGCTTCTGCTCGTATTGGCGGTACCGACCGTACAATCGACATTCCAGCTGGCCAAGGATTACTCCGTAGACGATTCGAAGCTTCAGGTGAAGGTAACGGCTCATCAATATTGGTGGGAATTTGAATACCCGCAGCTTGGCATCATTACCGCTCAGGATCTTGTGCTGCCGGCAGATGCACGCATCTCGTTCGAGCTTACTGCGGCAGATGTGAAGCACTCGTTCTGGATTCCGGGGCTTGCAGGAAAGATGGATACGAACCCGGGCCTGAAGAACAAGATGTTCATCGATACGCCGGCTCTGACGGCGTCGAAGGTATACAAGGGCAAGTGCGCGGAGCTTTGCGGAGCTTCCCATGCGCTGATGGACTTCAAGGCGGTTGTGCTTCCGCAAGCTGAGTTTGACAACTGGGCGAGCAACCTGAAGAAAACCGCATCCATCTCCGCTGCAGGCAAGAAGGGCGAAGAGGTATTTAAGGCGAAGTGCCTCCAGTGCCACGCTGTCAATGCGGGCGACCGCGGCTTCGGACCGAACCTGGATGGCTTCGCGAATCGCGAGGTGCTGGCAGGCTTTGTTGAGATGACAGAGAAAAACCTGAAGGATTGGATCAAGAATCCGCAGGCAATCAAGCCAGGCAACAACATGCCTGCCGTTCAGCTGACTCCGGACGAACTCGACTCCCTGACCAAATATTTGCTTGAGCTTAAATAACGAAACGGTGGCAAAGGAGGTTACAACGAACAATGGGAACTACGGCTCATGCGCATCACGCACCCAAGAGATATTCCGGCCTTATGGATTGGCTTACCACCGTTGACCATAAGAAAATCGGTATTCTGTATTTTGCAGCAGGCGGTTTCTTCTTCCTGATCGGCGGACTTGAAGCAATTTTGATTCGTTGGCAGCTGATGAAGCCGATGAACGACTTCGTATCGGCCCAAACCTACAACGAGCTGCTCACCATGCACGGCACAACGATGATTTTCCTTGCAGCCATGCCGATCATATTCGGGTTTATGAACGCGATTATCCCGCTTCAGATCGGCGCGCGCGACGTTGCCTATCCGTTCGTCAACGCAATCGGCTTCTGGACCTTCTTCTTCGGAGCACTGCTCGTCAACCTCGGCTGGTTTATGGGCGGAGCGCCCGATGCAGGCTGGACGTCCTACGTTCCGCTAGCCGGACCGCAGTACAGCAGCAGTATGGACTTCTATGCGATTGGCCTCCAGATTGCCGGTATCGGTACACTGGTCGGCGGCATCAACTTCCTGGTTACAATCATTAACATGCGCGCGCCTGGCATGTCCTTCATGAGAATGCCGCTCTTCACGTGGGCGTCCTTCATCACTTCCGGCCTGATCCTGTTCGCGTTCCCGGCGCTTGCAGTCGGACTCGTCATGCTGACGTTCGACCGACTGTTCGCAGGCAACTTCTTTAACATCTCGGCCGGCGGCAATGAAGTGCTCTGGGAGCATATTTTTTGGATCTTCGGCCATCCTGAGGTATATATCCTTGTATTGCCAGGATTCGGCATCATTTCCGAAGTCATTCCGACCTTCTCGCGCAAGCGGCTGTTCGGCTACAGCACGATGGTATTCGCTACCGCGCTGATCGGCTTCCTCGGCTTCATGGTTTGGGTGCATCACATGTTTACGGTTGGCCTCGGTCCGATCGCGAACGCATTGTTCTCGATTGCGACGATGCTGATCGCCGTGCCGACAGGCGTGAAGATTTTCAACTGGATTTTCACCATGTGGGGCGGACAAATCCGATTTACCGCGGCGAACCTGTTCGCGATCGGCTTTATCCCGATGTTCGTTATGGGCGGTGTAACCGGCGTCATGCTTTCCGTTCCGCCTGCGGACTACCAGTATCATGACACGTATTTCGTCGTTGCTCACTTCCACTACGTAATCGTAGGCGGACTTGTGCTTGCATTGTTCTCCGGCCTGTTCTACTGGTGGCCGAAGATGTTCGGACGCATGTTGAACGAGACGCTGGGCAAGTGGACGTTCTGGACCTGGTTCTTCGGCTTCCATCTTACATTCTTTATTCAGCATTTCCTCGGACTTCTCGGCATGCCGCGCCGCGTATTTACGTACCTGGACGGCCAAGGCTGGAATGAGATGAACTATATTTCGACGCTTGGCGCCTTGCTGATGGGGGTATCGACCATCCTGCTGCTCGTCAACATCGTGGCGACTTCCTTCAAGAAGCGCGACGCATCGAATGATCCGTGGGACGGCCGGACGCTGGAATGGACGATTTCGTCCCCTGCGCCGGAATACAACTTCAAGCAAACGCCGCTCGTTCGCGGACTTGACGCTTTCTGGGTAGAGAAGATGAAAGGCAACAAGGAAATGACGCCGGCCGAACCGGTCGGACCGATTCATATGCCTTCGCCGTCTATCCTGCCGTTCTTTATGTCATTCGGCCTGTTTGTCTCCGGACTTGGCTTTATGTACGCGAAGCTGGAAGGCAGCCCGCTCACTCCGCTTCTGTCGGATTACAAGCTGGCGATCGGCGGCCTGCTCATTACGTTCGTATGCATGGTGCTCCGTTCCGTCTATGACGATCACGGCTTCCATATCGAACCGGAAGAATTGGAAGACAAGGGGGTAAAGGCATGAGTCAGGTTGCCGATATTCACGATCATCATGGGCACGGTCACAGCGGTGCGCTTCCGGAAGAGCCGGAGCGCGCAACGCTGGAGGGCCGCAATAAGATTCTTGGCTTCTGGTTGTTCCTTGGCGGGGAAACGGTGCTCTTCGGAACATTGTTCGCCGGTTATCTTGCGCTTCGCGAGGGTGTGAACGGCGGCCCGACAGGCGCTGAGCTGTTCGACCTTGGACTAGTCGCGCTGGCGACACTGCTGCTCTTGACGAGCTCCCTGACGAGCGTATTTGCGATTCAGGCGATGCATATTCACAAGAGCGTACAGAAAATTCAGCTGTGGCTGACGGTTACGGTCATTCTTGGACTCGCGTTTCTGGGACTGGAGATTTACGAGTTCATTCATTATGTGCACGAAGGCCATAAATTCTCAACGAGCGCATTCAGTACGTCGTTCTACTCGTTGGTCGGCTTCCATGGTGCGCACGTGGCATTCGGGATCGTGTGGATTTCCCTCATCATCCTGCAGCTCGGCAAGAAGGGCTTGACTGTCGTTACGGCACCGAAGGTATATGTCGCTTCGCTGTACTGGCACTTTATCGACGTGGTGTGGGTATTCATCTTCACCGTCGTATACCTGATGGGAAAGGTAGGGTGACTTAGGTGGCCAATCAGCATTCCCACGAGCCGCAAGGCCATTCGAACCGCAAGCATCGGCATGAAGGTCCGCGCAACCACATTCTGTCGTTCGCGCTGTCCATCCTGCTGACGGTTCTGGCGTTCCTGGCTGCAATGAATACGCAGCTGTTCAGCAAAACCTTCATCTACGTGTTTATTATGATTCTTGCGGTCGTTCAAGTGCTGGTCCAGCTGTATTTCTGGATGCACATGAAGGACCGAGGCCACGGATTCCCGCAGTTCTTTCTGTACTCAGGCGCTCTCGTTGCAGTCACTTGTCTGATCGCGGGTCTTTTCCTGGTATGGTGGTAACAAACCGACGCCGGCGATCGTTCGCCGGCGTTTCTTCATTAACGAAAGCAAGGAGGTTCGAGCATGCCGAATTTGGAAGCATTCGGATTTGTCGCGATGTGGAGTCCATATTTCTTTCTTTTTGTCGCCGCATTGATCGCAATGTTCCTGATTGCTATCGGGCCGAAGCGCGAGCAATGGTTCCCAGGGTCGGAGCCGGTAACCGGCCTGCAGAAATCGCTGTTCGTGACCGGCCTTGCGCTGCTGTATGTCGCGCTCGGCAGTCCGATCGATCTGGCGGGTCACCTCATGTTTACGTGGCATATGGCGAGCATGTCCATTGCGTTCCTGATCGCGCCGTCACTGCTGCTGGCGGGTGCGCCGGCATTTATGCTGCGCGCGTTCGGACGGCTGCCGGTGATTCGGCGGATGGGGCTGCTGCTCAATCCGTTGGTCACGATTCTCTTCTTTAACGTGCTGTTTTCCTTTTACCATATGCCTGCGATTCATGACGTCGTGATGACTAACTATGCGGTGCATACGGTCGTCTACATGCTGCTGTTTCTCGGCGGAATGCTGATGTGGTGGCCCGTCATGTGCCCGATTCCGGAGCTGAACAAGCTGACGGAGGTTCGCAAAATGGGGTATATTTTCGCCAACGGGGTGCTGCTTACTCCGGCTTGTGCGCTTATTATATTTGCGAAGGAGCCGATGTACGCAACCTACACCGATCCGGTCATGTGGGCGACGGCGATGGGCTTCTGTCTGCCGGGCGGATCGGCTGCCATGCTGGACCTGCTGAAGGGGCCGGAATCGTTCGCGATTATGCCGGCCATTGAGGATCAGCAGCTTGGCGGTGTCATTATGAAGCTTGTGCAGGAGGTCGTCTACGGCTCGACGCTCGCTTACGTATTCTATCATTGGTTCCGGCGGGAAAATCCGCGCGGCGACGATATGGATCCGGTTCCTGCGCCGTAATTTTGAGGAGGGGATGTTCACGTGCATACGTTTTATCCTTTTATGACTACTTCGCTGATTGTGATCAGCGCGATCTTTGTAGCGATTGGTTGGGGACAGATCGTCCGGGGCAAACGTGAAGCCCATGAGCGGACGATGAAAATTGCGGCGCTGCTCGCGCTGCTGTTCTTCATTCTCTATTTGACTCGGACACTGTTCTTCGGCAGCAAGCCGTTCGGCGGACCGGACGAGCTGAAGCTCGTGTATTTTGTCTTCCTGGTGTTTCATATCCTTCTCGCGACGACATCCGGCGTATTCGGCCTCATTACGCTCAGCCATGCGTTCAAGAGCCGATGGGCGCAGCACAAAAAAATTGCGCGTCCGACATCGATCATGTGGTTTTTTACAGCCATTACGGGCGTGACGGTGTACCTGCTGCTGTACATCTTTTACCCGAGCGATGAAGTAAAGACGCTGTTCGACGCGATATTTCATTTTTAAAAGTGGATAATGACCCCGGGCGGATGCGCTCGGGGTTTTTGCTATTGTTGCAAGCAATCGCGCGCTCGACTATGATAAGGGTCAAGAAACGGAAACTGTGCAAAAGGAAGTGGGCGAATGTCCGCAACGATGCTCAAAAGCCTCATCCTCATTATCCCAACAGTAACCGTCGGATTGTGGGAGTGGCTTCGGCATACGCTATTGCTGCCTTATATTTCGATGGAGGCCGGGAATTGGCTGACGCCTTTTATCGTGCTCTCGGTGACAATGACACTTGTGCTCAAGCTGTTCTCCCAGTGGGAGGACATCCAGAAGCAGCTGCAGGACGAGCGCAGCATGAACGCTGCCCTGGGAGAACGCGAGCGGCTTGCGCGGGAGCTGCATGACGGCATCGCCCAATCGCTGTTCCTGTTGTCGGTGAAGACGGACAAGCTCGCAGCGGTGGGAGGGGTAACCGATTCACAGATTGACGGCATGCGCCGAAGCGTTCGGGAGCTGAACGAATATGTGCGGGGCGCAATCGCCGGGCTGCGCGAGGCGGAGAAGGCGGAGGAGCTGTCGTGGCAGGCGACGCTCGAGAAGCTGAGCGCTGACTTTGAGGCGGAAACCGGTATACACACCGTACTGACCTGGACCATTCCGGAGGAGCTGCTGCATTCCCGTGAGAAGGTGGAGCTCTACGCCTCCATTCGGGAAGCGCTTATGAATATACGCAAGCATGCGCGTGCATCGGAGGTTCAGATTCAGGGGCAGCCTGTGAGTGCAGACAGCTGGAGCTGTACCGTTGCGGATAACGGTGTGGGCTTGCCGGACGATCAGGCCCGTCGGGGATCCCGATATGGGCTGCTCATTATTGAGGAGCGCGCGCGCGAGCTGGGCTGGTCGTTCCGGCTGTACCGGGATGAAGCGAGTCGGCGCACCATTGTTGAGGTTAAGAAAAAGGGGTGACGGTGGCGTATGAGGAATCCGATTCGATTGGCCGTTGTGGACGATCATGAGCATGCGAGAGAAGCGGTTCGTGAAATTATAGGCGGAGACGCGCGGTTTGAGCTGATTGCGGAGGGACGCACGGGCAAGGATGCACTGCGCATTGCCGCCGAGGAGCAGCCGGATGTGCTGCTTATGGATATTCGGATGCCGGAGCTGAATGGACTTGATGCCACGAAGCAGATCAAGGCGCTGTCACCCGACTTGAAGATTGTCATCATGACAGTGTCGGACGATGTCACCGACCTGTTCGAGGCGATCAAGAAGGGCGCGCAGGGCTACCTGGTCAAAAGCATATCGCCCGTGGCCTGGGGCGACTATCTGGAGGCGGTGGCGGCTGACGAAGCGCCGGTGTCCAAGGAGCTTGCGCTGCGTTTGCTGGCGGAGTTCACGTCCAAAGGGGCTTCGGCTTCGGCTCAGCCGCAGCCGCCGCAGCAGTCGCAGCCTGCGGTGTCCGGCTTGACGGATCGGGAGCTGGACGTGCTGCGCGCGGTGGCGCAAGGAATGTCCAATCGGGAGGTCGCACAGACGCTGTTTATTTCGGAGCACACTGTCAAGAACCATTTGAAAAACATCCTCCAAAAGCTGCATCTCGACAATCGGGTTCAGTTGACGCGTTATGCGTTCGAGCAAGGAATTGTGAAGGGACACTGACACATTTTGCTCAAACAAATAGCCCCTTCGAGTCATTCTGGTTTGTCCCTAATCGAATATGATGAGTACATATCATTTTTGAGGACAAATTAGGAGGTTTCATATCCATGACGATGAAGAAAAAGCTGCTTACCCTTACTTTGGCGGGCGCCCTGATGGCAAGTGTCGCAACGACTGCGCTGGCGCATGACGGCTGGTCCCAGACCAATGCTCCAATTATTGCAGCCGGCGAGGTTTCTTATGTGGAGCTGCTGATGGGCAACCATTCCAACCACCATGCGAGCTACCGGATCGATGGAAAATGGAGCTTACCCACGACGAAGGTGTATGTGACGAATCCAGCGGGTGTGAAGACGGACATTACGTCGACGATTTTTTATACCGGTGAAGAGAAGGAAGTTAGTGACCCGGGCAAAAACAACTATTTTGTCAGCTCGTTCTCATCCTCGAATCCGGGCGCTTATATTGTTTCCGTTGAGGGCGACAGTGTATTCAAGCACGGTGATGTTGCAAGCCGCACCCTGCGCAGCGCCAAGTCGTTCGTCGCTGTCAGCGATGTGCCGACCGCGAATCGCGTCGCGTTCCTGAAGGGCTTCTCCAAGCCGGTCAGCATCGACCGCGCGGAGCTTGTGCCTTTGTTTAATCCGGCGGCTGTGAAGCCGAACCAGAAGGTGGACGTGCAGCTTCTAATGAGAGGCAAGCCTGCAGCGGGAATTGAAGTATCCCTCATTCGCCGCAGCAATTCGGATGCGACGACCTTGACAACAGATGCGAATGGCGTTATCTCGTTCTTGACCGGACCTGCGGACTACTACCTGCTTCGTGCGAAGCCTTCGACGGACGAGAAGGAAGCCGGTAAATTCGACAAAACGAATTACGAAGCAACGATGACCTTCACGGTACAGAACGTACGAGGTTTGGCGGTGGAAGCTTCGGTGAATCCGGTACCGGTTCTGTACTGGAACGGCGCCCGTGTTGATCACGCGAATGTGCAGCTGGTAGATGGCAAGACAGTCATTGACGGCTCGTTCCTGAAAGCGAATCTTGGCGTAGACGCAGCCGGCGCGGTTGAGCTGCGCAAGACAGCGGAAGCGGCGGGAGCTGCGGTGGAATATTTGGCTGCTGAAGCCGGACTTCGCGCTGCGGTGCATGTGTACACGAAGAACTAAGGGAAGTAGCATGCTTGCAGCCTGCAGGGGGTGGCTCCTGCGGGCTGTCGCTTTGTAGCGTAGAGAGAGGAGAGAGCGATGATGAGGAGAGGCTCGTGGCCAGCCATGCTGCTGGCTATTGTCGTTGCAGCGGGCACACTGCTGGGAACGTTGGCTGTATCGCCGGGCACGGCTTATGCGCATGCGTATGTGGCGCAATCCGAGCCGAAGAACGAGAGTGAGCTTACTGCGGCCCCCGGGCAAATCAAGGTCAAATTTACGGAACAGATCGATACGAGGCTGAGCAAGCTGACGTTGAAGAATGAGAAGGGGGAGCGAATTAACGGCAAGCTCAGCGGCCAGGATCAGCTATGGCTGCTGCTCGATGTACCGCAGCTGCCGAACGGCGTCTATACGGTGGAGTGGCAGGTGCTTTCGCTCGATACGCATGTGACGGACGGCGTGCTGCGCTTCTCGGTCGGTGTACCGCTGCCGAAGCAGCGTCCGGGGGAGACGATCTCCCTCGACAATCCGCCGGCCGCAGCGCCGGGGCCAGCACCGGCACCTGCACCTGGGCCGACACCTGGGCCGACACCGGGGCCAGCACCGGGGCCAACACCGGAGCCAGCACCGGGGCCAGCGCCTGCCCCGTCGCCGCAGCCTGCACCATCTACAGGTCAGCCGCGTCCTGAGCCGGCAGCTCCTGCTGCAGCGGTGACCAACCCGCCTGCACAAACAGGCGGCGACGCGACTACTGCAGCGCAGCCTGTGCAAGCGACGCCGACAGCTGGCGCAACGGCAACCGCAGGCATCACTGCTGAGCCAACGCCGATGCTTGATCTGCGCAAATCGGATGGTCACGATCACGACCATGGACATGAGCATGAGAGCGGCGGAATCGGCGGCTTGACCGCCGCTGCGCTGCTGCGCATCCTGGAGCTGTTCGCGGCATTCGGCGTCATCGGCTGGGTGGTCATGCGCGTCTTTGTATTCCGCCAAGGACCTGGCGCGTTCAAGCTGATGGCAGCGGCGGCGGCGCTGTTTGCCGCTGCAGGCGCGCTGCGCGTCGGCGGGCTCGCGCATACACTCGGCGGCGAAGAAGCGCTGCAGGCTGCGCTTGTGCTGCTGTCCGGCCACGCCGCCGGAATCACCGCGTGGCTTCGCCCGCTGCTGGCGCTCGCTGCTGGCGCCCTGCTGCTCGTCCCGCGCCACTGGGCTCGCGCCGCCGCAGTCGCCGCCTCGCTCGGCCTCGCCGCCACCTTCGCGTGGACCGGCCATGCCGCCGCAGCCCACTCAGGCGCGGCCGTCGCGGCGATCGCGCACACGCTGCACGTGTTCTCAGGCGCGGTGTGGTTCACCGGCCTTGCGCTGCTGGCGTTCGAGTCGTTCCGGCTCGAACGGTCGGCGCAGGCGCTGCTGCAGTTCCACCGCTACCTTCGAACCTACTCGCAGCTCGCTTTTGGCCTGATGGTCGTCGTCGTGCTGTCGGGTGTGCTGCTCACGTTGCAGCACGTCGACGGCTGGGACCGATTCTTCGCATCGGGCTACGGACAGCTGCTCATTTTTAAGGTCGGCGTCCTGCTCTGTGCCGTTCCGCTAGCGTTGATGCACCGATACGAGCTGCTGCCCAAGCTGAGACGACTCGAGCAGGAGGGCGAGACAGCTGCAGCCGGATCCGCGAACCGGATTCGGGCGCTGCTGTGGAGCTTGCGCGCCGAAGTGCTGCTCGCTTTCGTCATTGTCATTGCTGCGGGGATGCTGTCGACTACCTCACCGCCGCATGACCACGATCACAGTCACCACGACGAAGCGCCGCTGACAGGCGCTCTGAATATTAGCGCTGAAGTCGAACCGGCAACGGTGAAGGCTGGACAGCCTGCTCTGCTGAAGGCGAAGGTGTCCGGAGGCAGCGGCGGGATCGCCCGTGCCGAGGTGTCGTTCGAGCTTGTCCGCGCCGGAACGGATACGGGTGTGTTTGCGGCGGGCAAGCCGGCTACTGAAGCCGGCCGCTATGAAGCCGCCTGGAAGCCTGACGCAGCGGGAACCTACAAGCTGACGGTCCATGTGACCGTCGGCGCGTACCACCAGATGATCAGTCAGTCCGTTGTGGTGGAGCCATAACCCTGTTTGATTCCAAAGTCATTCCCTTCCTATCGGGTTTCCAAAATCCGGATATTCCTGTACAATAGGGGAGAGGTGATGCCGGTTGACGCTCATCATGAGGATAAGCGGTTATGCTGCACTATTGGCTGGTATCTGTTTCGGGGTGCTTTTTCAAGAAAATATGTCTGCATTTCTCTACGGCTCCTTTGGCGGCTTCGTGCTGATTGCCTTGTCCCAGCTGATGGACGCTGCTCGGGTCATGCGTGACCGTGCATTGGGTATTCCGTTAAGCGACGGTCAGATCCGGCTGATCCGCGCCAAAACGAGAGCGGTCGCCGTCATTTCGAACACACTTACACTCCAGCCGCCGGAACCGTCCTATCCCCTGCTGACGTTGGACGGGGAGCCTTACATCCGGGCACGGGTGCTCGTCCGATACTTGACACAGAACGGCAACGCCTACACCTTTCATTTTCCCGAAATGGAACCGAAGACGGTCATCTGCGCGGCCCATTACCGGCCCGAGGTGCGCCTCTTCGAGCTTGACGACGAAGTCTATGTGAAGCTGTCCCTCCTGCGAGAGGTTGGACTTCAAATCACACTGGCGGAGCAAGGATTACTCATCGAAACCTGATATGTTCCCCAAAAAGCATTTGGGCAGCTCTCCTGGCAGAGCTGTCTTTTTTTCGTTCGCGGGGTTTCCAATATCAGGATATTACTATAAAATGGGGGGAGTTAGAAAAAATGAGCACATCGATTCGCATTGAGAAGGTGAATCAGGAGCAGCTGAGGCTCCGTATGCCGTATGACGAGGTGATGGTAGAGCATATTCGGGGACTTTCGGGTAGAAAATGGGATGCGAAGTCGAAGACTTGGCTGCTGCCGTATACGCCGCAATCGATAGAAGCGCTGTATACGCTGCTCGCAGGCAAGCCGGTCAGCCTCGATCCGGTGCTGCGGGATGAAAACATCCGATTCCGCACCTGGTATCATGCCGACCGAAGGGAAGCCGCGAAGGGCGAGCCATCGGAATGGAGCAAGTTCGAGGAGCTGCTCCGCTTGAAGGGCTACTCCCGTAAGACGGCTAAAGCCTACAAAGGGCACATGGAGCGGTATGGCTCCTATTGCACAAGCATTCAATCCGGAGCGATTCAATCGACCTACATTCCGGACTACTGCAGCATGATGCACCGTCAGGAGCGATCCGCATCATACATCAACCAGGCGCTCAGCGCGTTCGTCTTCTTCTTCCGCTACGTGCGCGGCGAGCGGATTGACGGGAAGCTGATCGTCCGGCCCAAACGCGACAAAAAGCTCCCCAGCGTGCTGACCGCCTCCGAGGTGATGGCCGTGCTGCAGGCGATCCCGAACGTCAAGCATCGCGCCATTCTGTGGCTCACCTACTCCTCGGGGATGCGTGTAGGCGAAATCGTGCGGCTGCGTCTCACCGACTTGGATCTGAGCCGCCGCACCATCCACATCAAGCAGGGCAAGGGGAAAAAGGATCGCATCACGATCCTGTCCGCAGCAGCGCTCGCCGTGCTTGACCAGTACCTCGCCGCCTATCAGCCTTCATCAGGCTGGCTGTTCGAGGGGCAAGCCGCTTCGAAGCCTATCAGCGAACGCGCCGTCCAGCTTGTATTCGAGCAGGCGGTGAAGCGCTCCGGCATCCAGAAGCAGGTCAGCATCCATGTGCTGCGGCACTCCTTCGCCACCCACCTGCTGGAAGCAGGCACCGACATCAGGCTGATCCAGGAGCTGCTCGGCCACGAATCCATCCGCACCACCCAGCGCTACACCCACATCAGCCTCACCGAGGCCCGCCGTGTCCAGAGCCCGCTCGACCGCATCCTGGGTCTCGGCAGCCCGGACCGCGACGGGAAATGAAGCGGGGCGGGCGGCGGGCGGCGGGGTGAGGGCGGAAACAGGCGGAAACGGGCAGGCGTGGGCGGGTTTTGAGGCGAGGGCGGTTGGGAAGCGGATGGTGTGACGAGGGCGGATATCAGGCAGAAGGCGGGGCGTGGGCGGAAGCAGGCGGACGGCGAGCGGGGGTTGTAGCCCAACATCTTCACAAACCCAACTGACAAAAGGGGAGTACATGCAATTCAGCAATCTCCTCCGATTTGCCTCTTATCCGAATTCACAGATAAGAGAGTTATCCGAAACCCCTGAGATGCTTAAAGACCAACTCGAAGCGGAGGACTTGTATTGGAGTTTGTATTTATTCTAATTGTACTTGCCTTTCTATTCACACTTGTAAGGATTGAAATTAACACAAAGAAGAAGTTAGAGAGTGATGAGAGAATTATAGAGCGGCTTAATCTAATCATTAAAGAACTTAGAGAATATAGAAGCAACAAGGATAAATGATAAACCCAAAAAATCAAGAGTACAAACTCAAGGTGGACAGGATTAAGGACAGTAAAACCAAAGGCATTAAATTTAATAAGATCAAGACCTGATAAGATCAAGACCTGATAAGATCAAGACCTGATAAGATCAATGCTAATAAAACCAAGAGCTATTAAAGATCAACCGCAAGTAAGGTATTTTGTAGGTAATATCGAAGAGGCCAGGGGCTTCGGATAACACCGCATTCACGCTGCGGTCGGCTGAGGCCGACCTTGGTCGCCGGGAGGCATTTCGAGGGAGCGGATTCAGGCGACAACCCTGCACCGACTAACCGCATCGCGGCCGCTCCCGTTGGTCGCTTAAGTCGGTGAGGGTTCGTGAATGCAAGAGAGTTATCTGATATTGCCTGTAGTAGATTCGGGAAGAGCCCAAGCGGAAGTTCAAGATCATAAACCAGAAGAATAGGTTGGTTTATGATCTTGAGACTTCCTGTGACGAAATCGTCTTTGCCGAGAGTT
>JBEPYM010000041.1:0-23249 GCA_041641375.1 Paenibacillus sp. | reverse complement strand
GCCGCCGCGCTGCTTCCATACTTCTGCTTGAACTCGCGGTTGCTCATCGTGAGCAGCGGCTTCAGCAGCGGCTTCACCAGCTCCGGGTCGGGCTGCAGCTCCGGCTGATGCGTCCAGTTCTTGTGTCGGTTGACCGGGCATACGACCTGACACGTATCACAGCCGTACAGCCGGTTGCCGATCTTCCGCTTCATCTCATCCTCGACGAAGCCCTTGGTTTGCGTCACGAACGAAACGCAGCTGGGCGCGTGCAGCTCGCCGGGACCGACGAGCGCCCCCGTCGGACACGCATCGATACAGAGCGTACACTCTCCGCACTGCTCCGTCATCGGGGTGTCCGGCGGAAACGGAAGACTGGTCAGCAATTCGCCCAGATAAACATAAGAGCCCCATTCCGGTGTCAGAATCGAGCAATTTTTGCCGATCCAGCCAATCCCCGCTCGCTCGGCAACCGCCCGATCGACAAGCGCCCCCGTATCCACCATCAGCTCCGTGCGCGCTTCCGGCACCCGCTCCTTGATAAATCGGTCAAGCCGCTGCAGCCTGTTCCGCAGCACGCTATGGTAATCGTCTCCCCAGGCTGAACGAGAGATAATGCCGCGATATGCCCCGGGCTCCGATTTCGGCGCTCCTTGCAGCTTGGACGGATACGCGACCGCAATCGACACAATCGACCTTGGACCCTCCAAACTTAACGATGGGTCGGTTCGCTTGTCCAGATCGGGCTCCTCGAAGCCGGATTCTCTCCCCAGCTCGCGATGCCGCAGCAGCAAGTCCTTCAACCCGACGAAAGGCTCCGCAGATGCGAAGCCAATCTTGTCGATGCCCAGCGACGGCGCGGCATCCTGTATATCCTGTTTCAGCTGAAGGTATCGCTCCATTCCTATCACCTCAGGCTTTTGATCGCCTCGCGCGCAAGCAGGTCGCAATGATTGTTAAGCTCGTTGTCGCTGTGGCCTTTCACTTTAATATAATCCACTTTATGGGTTTCCATAAGCGCCAGCAGCGACTTCCACAAATCCTGATTTTCCACCGGCTGCCCCTTGCTGTTTTTCCAACCGTTCCTTAGCCAACCGGCGATCCAGCGCTGCTGGAAGGCATTCACCAAATATGCCGAATCGCTGTACAGCTTCACCTGGCACGGCTCCTTCAGCAGCTTCAGCGCTTCAATCGGAGCAGTCAGCTCCATCCGGTTGTTCGTCGTCATCCGCTCCGCACCGGAAAGCTCCTTGCGCTTGCCGTTGTACAGCAGCACCGCACCCCAGCCGCCCGGTCCCGGGTTCCCGGAGCACGCGCCGTCCGTATAGATTTCGATTTCCTTCAACGTGTCGATCCCTCAGCTCTCACAGCCTCTGCCCAAGCCGGGCGTATGGCCACATGATCCATTCCGCTTTCCCGAGCAGCAGCTTTTTGGGTATTGCACCGTATACACGGCTGTCCTTGCTTTTGCCACGATTCCGATTATCGCCCATCACAAACACTGTGCCCTCCGGCACCGAATACGGACCATAATCGCCATCCTCAATGACAGCCTCCGCCCCGGCCGCCAGACCGTTGACGTACAGCCGCCCCTGTCTGATTTCGATAACGTCACCCTCAAGGCCGACAACTCTCTTGACCAGGTATTCGCCCCGGGCCAGCTCTCCTACTGGATCCTTCGCAATCACGACATCCCCGCGCGACGGCGCACTGAATCGATACCCAATTTTGTTGACAAAAAGCAGCTCCCGCTCATACAGCGTCGGTTCCATCGAATGTCCGCGTACAATAGAGAAGTTGAAGCCGAACTGATGCACGAGCCAGACGATTCCAAGCGCAATGAGCAGCGACTTCGCCCAATCCCACAGCTCGCCGAGCAGTCCAGGCATGTCTGCCGCCGATCTCATCGCGGTCCTCGCGAGCCCATGCTCTTCTTCCAGCTTGCATAATATGTGCGCACCGCTTCATCCTGGAACGGAGCGCCGCCGTCCTGCACTCGAGCCAGCAGCTCTTCCAGCCCGCTTTGCACCTTCTGCTCCACAGCCGCCGAGTAGTGGTACAGCTTCTTGTGCCGCTGATACTCTTCCTCATCGACAACCTGCCAGGAACCGTTCGGCAGCTTGATCACATCCAGATCATAATCGATATACGTGAGCGTATTGTCGTACATGAGCGGCGGAGAGGCGATATTGCAATAATATCGCACCCCCTGCTCCTCGAGCAGGGCGACGATGTTATACCACTTGTCCGGCACAAAAAACGAGACGCCTGGAATCCGGCTTGTCCACTCCTTGCCGTCCGATTCCCGGATCCGCGTCTGACTGTTGATAAACACGAGCATCCCTTCCTCGGCATGCTCGCGAAGCAGCCGACTCTCCGGCACGCGCCAATTCTCCAGCCATACCCGGTGCAGATGGCCGTCATGTTTGAAGCTCTTGATTTGGTAGGCCTTCTGCCCGTCAGCTTGCGCGCCGAATCGATGCTGCATAGTTCACCGTCCCTGTATAACAGAAAAGCATATCTTTCCCCGGCCGCAGCCGGTCTTATGAAAAGATACGCTTTCCTTCTATCTTATTGATTTTTTGTCCTCAATTCAACCGATCGCCACTCCCGCCGCTGTATAGAGCGGGAAAGCCGGCTCATTGTGCATGTCTGCTTCGGCCCTCATCGTCTTGACCGACCGCTTCTCAAACCGCTGCTGCAGCGCTTCAACGAGAGCTCGTCCATATCCGCGGCGCTGATAATCCGCATGCACCGCCACACGGTAAAAGCAACCCTCCTGGCCGCGAATTTTGCCGATAATGACGCCGACCGGCGTGTCCTGCTCGACTGCAACCAGCACAAGATCGTGATCCCACGACAGCTGATCGGCGATCGCGGCGAGTGTATCCTTGCAGCACTCCTCGCTTAACACGCTCCGAAGCAGCTCTGTAACCCGCAATGAATCTGACAGTTGGAACGGACGGATACCCATAATGATGTCCACACTCCTGCTACGCATTTTGCCAATTTATTTCATCCACGCCAACGAAAGGCGGGCTGCCGTATAGTCCGGGATTGATAAAAATACGACAGAAAAACCGCAAATCCTGCTGAATTTTAAAGAAATCTTAAAAAAATGTTCGAAAAGTTTTCGTTTTCTCTTGTAAACGCTTTAATGCAACCGTTTACAAGGTTTTTTCGAGGAAGTACGCATAGATCTCGTAAATGAGGAAAATCCTAACAGTGGAAAAAGGAGGTGTATCGCAGGATGGCAAATTGGACGGAAAACCGGGAAACGGAACGTATGACAGAAAGCCGGAGCAAGGAGCGGACGATGGAGAATCGGACAATGGAGCAGCTGTCGGACGTTCGATTGGAGCAGTGGACCGGAATCGAGCTTGCGGAGCAGCATTCCGCGTTTAGTCAGCTATCGCCCTGGCTGAATTCGCAAGGGGTGTCGCTGCACCATCAAATCATTGATGAAATCAGCCGAAGAGGTGGTTTGAGCAGCATGCAATCCACAGACACTTAGCATACAGAAGTGTTGATTAATTATTTTTAATAACGCATAATAAGAAAAGATTGCATTACATAATATTGGGAGGGTTTTTCCGAATGGCACATCAATTACCGCCGCTTCCTTATCCGAACAATGCATTGGAGCCGCACATCGACGAGACGACAATGATGATCCACCACGATCGTCACCATAACGCTTATGTAACAAACCTGAACGCCGCTCTGGACAAGTACCCTGAGCTGCACGACAAATCCCTCGAGGCGCTGATTGCCGATCTGAACAGTGTACCGGAAGATATCCGCGCCGCAGTCCGCAACAACGGCGGCGGCCATGCGAACCACTCCCTGTTCTGGGAGACGATCGCACCGAACGCAGGCGGCACACCGACTGGCGCTCTTGCAGCAGCCATCGACAGCGAGCTGGGCGGCTTCGACAAGTTCAAGGAAGATTTCGCGAAAGCTGCCACTACCCGCTTCGGCTCCGGCTGGGCGTTCCTTGCTGTCAGCAAGGATGGCAAGCTGAAGGTATACAGCCTGCCGAACCAGGACAGCCCGATTATGGAAGGCGAGACGCCGATCCTCGGCATCGATGTATGGGAGCATGCGTACTACCTGAAATATCAGAACAAGCGCCCGGATTACATTGCGGCATTCTTTAACGTGATCAACTGGAACGAAGTTGGCAAACGTTACGAAGCAGCGAAGTAAGAGTCCATCCGGACGAGCACCTGTGAAGAGCTCGGCCGATCCAAACAGCCTGTCCCAATGAGAAATGCACCTCCGGTTGTCAGACGCTGATCTGACAACTGGAGGCTCAGCTCAAAGGGGCGGCTGTTTTTTTGTGCCGTCCTGGCTTCTTTCATGCTATGATAGCGCTAGATTGCATCGAACAAGCAGAGGAGCGGTATGGGTGAACCAGCGTTACGCAAGAGAATCGAGATGCTTCAAAACCGCGCGTATTTTTCCGCCGGATGTCAACAACCACAACACCTTATTCGGCGGCAAGCTCATGTCCTACATCGACGACATCGCCTCCATCGCCGCAACCAAGCATTGCCGCTGCTCGGTAGTGACCGCCTCGACGGACTCCGTCGACTTTCTTCACCCGATTCGTCCTTCCGATTCCTTATGCATGGAGGCGTTCGTAACCTGGACAGGCAATTCCTCGATGGAAGTGTTCGTCAAGGTGGTCCGAGAGGACCTGCTTGGCGGGGAGCGGCAAATCGCCGCCACCTCCTTCCTCACCTTCGTCGCGCTGGACGCGAATAAACGCCCCGTCCTCGTACCGGTCGTTGTACCCGAGACCGAAGAGGAGCGCAAGCTGCACGAAACCGCCCCGAGACGAGCCGAGATGCGGCGCATGCGCCGTGAGGAGAGCAGGAAGCTGGCCGATTTCCTGACGGTTCGCCAGCCCTGGGAATAGGTGAACGTATAGCGGCAGCATTGGATTTGGAATCGAATCGCACCTGTGATATTCTGGGACAAAAAGACGATTTGGGAGCGAGCAATGAGAATGAAAAAAGCAATTTTGCACGAGCTTGAGCTCGTTAGAGGAATCGCCATCCTGGCGGTCGTACTGATCCATGTGACGGCGGAATCGACCGTCAAGCTGCAGCAGGGCAGCTGGTCGCAGCTCTTGTACTTGTCCGTAAACAAGCTGAGCAATTTTGCGGTGCCGGTGTTCATTCTGCTGAGCGGCGCGGTGCTGTTCTATCGGTATCGGGGCGATTGGAGCGCCTCCAAGGCGCTCGACTTCTACATGAAGCGAATCAAATTTATCGTAATCCCTTATTTGCTATGGTCGTTCTTTTACTATATGTACAACCAGTGGTTCTGGGCGGGCTGGCGCAAGCTCGATTTCAAGCTCGATCAATTTGCGCCGCTCCTCTTGTGGGGAGAAGCGAGCTACCATCTGTATTTCATGGTAATCGTCATTCAGCTATACCTCGTGTTTCCGCTGCTCATGTCGCTCGTCGAACGATTTCCGGCAATGATCCACCTGCTGCTGCTTGCCGCGCTTGCCGTCCACGTGTGGGTGTACGCGACGGACCAGACGTTCGGCGGGCATCGGGCGGCTGTCGCGCTCGCATATGCGGGGCATTTTATGATTGGGGCTTATGTCGGATATTACTATGAAAATGCGATCGGAATGATGCGGCGTCTAACCCCTGCTCTCGTGCTGGCAGCGGCTGCCGTTGGCGGAGCGTTCGTCGTCATGCACCGGATGAAGCCGGCGCCGGCGGCGGATTGGTTCGAGCTGACGTTCGGCGTATATGGAGCCATTGCCGGACTCGCACTCATGGCAGCGGCCAAATATGCGCTGCTCCCGCTTCGCGGAGCCAAGCTTGTATTCGGCTCAATCGGGGCTGCTTCCTTCGGCATCTACCTTGCGCATCCGGCCATACTCTCCTTCGTGTTAATGCGTGTGAAGCTGCCGAGTGATCCGCTGCTCTATCACCTGTCGCAGCTTGCCACCTTCGCCGCCGTACTGCTGCTGCCATACGCCGCTTATGAGCTGCTGCGAAGGATAACGCGTTACGCCTGGGTCGTGTTCGGCCGCTAGTTCTGCCGTATGGCTGGAAGCGAATCAGGGGGACCCAAGATCGGGTCCCCCTGATGGTGCTCTGCGCGAGCGTTTCGGAGGCGGCTGAACCGAACCGCCCCTCAGTAAGGTCCGCGCACAAGCCCGCGAACGTGCTCACGGTCAAATTGCGCCAGCCGCTCCAGCTCCTCGGCAGTGAACGGCTTCGCTGCAAGCGCACCGAGATTGTCCGCCACCTGGGCGGTGTTTTTGAAGCCCGGGATGACGCATGTGACATGCGGGTTGTCCAGGATCCACCGCATCGAAGCCTGTGCCATTGAACCGCGCCCTTCAGCAATCCAGGCGAGCTCGCGCGCCAGCCGGACCCCTTCGGTGAACGGCAAGCCGGCGAAGGTCTCGCCCACGTTGAAATGTTCTCCGTTCGCGTTAAACAAGCGATGGTCGTCCGCTGCGAACGTGCTCGACTCCGTAAACTTGCCGGTCAAGAGACCACTCGCGAGCGGCAGACGAGCCAGAATGCCGACTCCGGACGAAGCAGCCTTCGGGAACAGCTCCTCCGCCGGCTTCTGGCGAAACAGATTATAAATCACCTGCAGCGCCCTCACTCCCGGCACCGTCAAGCAGAACAAGCCCTCCTCCACCGTTTCCACGCTGACGCCGTAATGACGCACCTTGCCTTCGGCCTTCAGCTTCTCCAGCACCTCGAATACGCGCCCGTCTTTGAGAATGGCAAGCGGCGGACAATGAATCTGGTACAAATCAATCGTATCCCGCGTCAGTCGGCGCAGACTGTTCTCGCAATACCGGCGAACCGTGTCCTCCGAATAAGTCGCCGGATTGTGAATATCTCCCGCACGGCAAAATTTAGTCGCCACATAAACCTCATGCTCCCTGCCCTTGAGCGCACGGGCGAGCAGCTCCTCGGCCCGCCCCGCTCCGTACACATCCGCCGTATCGAAGAAATTGACGCCTTCCTCCATCGCCTGCGCCAGTCCGCGCAGCGCATCCTCGTCGCGGGACTCGCCCCAGCTGCCGCCGATCGCCCACGTACCGAAGCTGACCTCGCTTACCTTCATTCCCGTATTGCCCAGCTCTCTATACTTCATCCAACATCATCCTTTTCGCAATATAATCAATACGTTCCACAACAGTGATAGTGACGCCTAGATTCGCGCATGCTTCAGGATGCGAAGAAATACGTTGGGCATCGCCATCTGCTCCAAATCCCGAACGGAAGCCCAGCGGTAATGCGGCGGAAATGCCGGAGCGCCGGTCGGCGCCTCTACCCGATATACGCGCATCGTCCAATGGATGTGGCTGAACGTGTGCTCCGCGTCCATAAACCATTCGCCTATCTCGAACTTAAAGCCGGTATCGGCCTCCAGCATGGCGGCGAGCTCCCGGGTCGAAGCCGTCTCGCAGTGGGGTAGCTCCCACATCCGCGCGAGCAGCCCCGTCTCGGGACGCTGGCGCACGAGCACGCGACCCTCGGCGTCCATCGCCAGAGCGGCCATACGCAGCTCGGGCTTCGGCGGCTTCGCCTTCGTCTTGACAGGCAGCCGCAGCTCGACTCCCGCCTGGCGGCCCTCGCAGCGCTCCATCACCGGGCACGTCAAGCAGTGCGGCGACTTCGGCGTACACACCGTTGCCCCTAGCTCCATAATCGCCTGGTTAAACTCCGACGCCGTCCCTTCGGGAATCATTGCCCGGATGATCCGCTCCATCTTGACGCGGGTCGCCGGCTTCGCAATATCGTCCTCGATCAGCAAGTACCGCGACAGCACCCGCATCACATTGCCGTCCACCGCCGGCTCCGGCCGGTTGTAGGCGATGCTGAGAATCGCGCCCGCCGTGTAAGGCCCGACCCCCCTGAGCGATGCGATCTGCTCCGGATCATCCGGGACGCGGCCGCCATATTTCTCGCGCACCTCACGAACCGCCGCCTGCAAATTGCGCGCCCGCGAATAATAGCCGAGCCCCTCCCATGCCTTCAGCACCTCTTCCTCCGGTGCTTCCGCCAGCGCGTCGACGGTCGGAAACCTCCCGATAAATCTTGCAAAATAAGGCTTGACCGTCTCCACTCTCGTCTGCTGCAGCATAATTTCAGACACCCATATATGATAAGGATCGCGGCTGCGGCGCCAAGGCAAATCCCGCTTGTGCACGCGATACCAATCCAGCAGCTCCCTGCCGAAATACGTATACGCCTCCATGCTCCTTCGCTCCCTCTATACCCATAACGTCTATTTCACTCTACCAGAGGCTATGAGCGTTCGTAAAGCGCGCCGCTATGGTATGATAAGACAATATACACGAACGAGAGGAGCAGGCCGATGCTGACGACCGGCGAGCTGGCCGCCCGGCTGAACAAGCTGCATCTATCCATCTTGCTGGCCAACCATCAACGCGTCGAGGCGGATTGGAGTCCGCCCGTCCGCACGATCAAGCACCATTCATTCTGGCTGATCGTCAAGGGCCGGGGGCATTTTACAATCAATGGAACTCGCTACCCCGCCGAACCCGGCAAGCTGTTCTTCTTTCAACCCGGTATGATTGTCAAAAGGGAAACCGAGCACGAGCACCCGCTGGAATACTGCTTTGTGCGGTTTCATTATATGGCGGTGTATGAGGAGAAGGAGCAGTGGGTGACAGGTCCGCAGGAGGAATATCCTTTTCCCTTCGGCGGCATGTATTCGGTACACAATGTGCCGCAGCTGCTCGGGCTCATGGATCAGCTCGTCACGCTGTGGAAGCGCCGCGGACATATGAACGCGATGCGTCGCAACATCACGCTGCATGAATTTTTCCTGGCGCTGCTCACCGATCTACGCGCGCAAAAAATCGCCGGGGACACGACCGCGGCGATTGAGCTTACCCAGGATTATATGATCAGCCATTACAAGGACCCGCTTACGCTCGAGCAGCTTGCCCAGATCGCCGGGCTCAGCGTCAGCCATTACTCGCGGCTGTTCAAGAAGGTGATCGGCTACAGCCCGATCGACTATTTAAATCACCTGAGAATGGACCGTGCGAAGGAGCTGCTCGTGCTGTCCGATTACCGGCTGAAGGCCATCGCCGGAAGCGTCGGCTTTACGGACGAATTTTACTTCAGCCGGCTGTTCAAGAAGCTGGTCGGCGTGCCGCCGCGCGAGTACGCGAAGAAGCATCGCCTGATCGACGGCGGTCCGCGCTAGAGCTGATACGAGACAGCGCGCTTCCAGCCGTCGTACAGTGCGGTGCGGCGCTCCTCCGTCATCGCCGGCTCGAACGCCGCCGACACGGCCCACTGCTCGGCGAGCGCCTCGCGGCTGCTCCAGTATCCGACGGCCAGCCCGGCCAGGTAAGCAGCGCCGAGCGCCGTCGTCTCCAGCACGTGCGGCCGTACGACCGGGACGCCGAGCAAATCGGCCTGGAACTGCATCAGGAAGCGGTTGGCCGTCGCGCCGCCATCCACGCGCAGCTCCGTAAGCGCGATACCCGATTCCTCCTGCATCACGCGTAGGACGTCTGTGCTCTGATACGCGATCGCCTCCAACGCCGCTCGCACGATGTGCGCCTTCGACGCGCCGCGCGTCAGCCCCGTCATCATCCCGCGCGCCCGCGCATTCCAATACGGCGTGCCGAGTCCGGTAAACGCAGGCACGAAATATACGCCTGCCGTATCGGTTACAGAAGCGGCGAGCTCCTCCGTCTCCGACGCATGTCCGATCAATCCGAGCCCGTCGCGCAGCCACTGTATAACCGCCCCGGCTACAAACACACTGCCCTCCAGCGCGTATTCAACCTTGCCGGATTCCAGTCCCCAGGCGATCGTCGTCAGCAATCCCTTCTGCGACTGCACCGGCTGGTTTCCTGTATGCTTCAGCATAAAGCAGCCCGTGCCGTACGTATTCTTCGCCATGCCCGAACGGAAGCAGGTCTGGCCGAACAGCGCCGCCTGCTGGTCGCCCGCAGCGCCCGCAATCGGGATACCGGCGCCTTCACCCAGCAATCCCGTTTCCCCGTATACATAGCTGGACGGCTTCACCTCGGGCAGCATCGCACGAGGAATATTGAACCTCTCGAGAATTTCGTCGTCCCAATCGAGCGTATGAATATTAAACAGCATCGTGCGCGACGCGTTGGAATAATCCGTTACGAACGCGCGGCCTTCGGTCAGCTTCCAAATCAGCCATGTATCGATTGTGCCGAACAGCGCATCTCCCGCTTCAGCGGCGGCGCGAATATGCGCATGCGTATCAAGCACCCACTTCAGCTTCGTCCCGCTGAAATACGGGTCGAGCACCAGTCCGGTTTTTGCGCGAACCGCTGGCTCGAAGCCCTCCGCTTTCAGCGTATCGCAGAGGTCGGCCGTCCGGCGGCACTGCCAGACGATCGCCCGATGCAGCGGCTTTCCTGTGCGGCGGTCCCATACGACCGTCGTCTCGCGCTGATTCGTAATGCCGATTGCGGCGATGTCAGCCGCTCGAATTCCCACGCTCCGAACGACATCCTGCATGACCTGAAGCTGCGTCTCCCAAATTTCCTCCGCATCGTGCTCCACCCAGCCGTCATTCGGAAAATGCTGTGCAAACTCCTTCTGCGATGATCCCGCAATACGCCCGTTATGGTCGAACAAAATCGCGCGGCAGCTCGTCGTTCCCTGATCAAGTGCCATTACATACCGTTTCTCCATCCGACTATCAGCCTCCTTACGAGCTCCGTCCCTCTTTCGGGAAGGTCGTTGCTTTCTTGATCGCCAGCTGCACCTCAGCCAGCTGCTTCTCCCGTTCTTCCTCATTCCATCCTAGCATCGAACCCATCTCAGCGACAACGCTTGCGGCAATCCGATTCGCACGCGGCAGGTCGAAAAACAGCTGCGCCGAACGCCGTTCGATAAAGTCGATCGCCTTCGCCGCCATCTCGCGGTTCACCACATAGGACAGCTCCGCCCGCAGCAATCGCAGCTCCACATCCGACTCTTCCTTCATTGTACCAAAAGCTTCAATGATGTGAATCGTGTTCGAGCCGTACAAGCCAAGCAAGTATTCGGTGCGCTGGCGCGGGATCCCCGCCTGCGACGCCTTCGCAATCAAATATTCGGCATGCTTCGAGAAGGTTTCGAAGCCGCCCCGGTCGCCTCCGGAGATGACCTCCTGATCCGTCGAGCAGGGACCGAATTGCTTACCGCCCTCCTCCTTGATCAGGGATGCAGCCAGATTTACGATTTTCTCGGCCATCTTGCGGAACCCGGTCAGCTTGCCGCCTGCAATGGTGAGCAGTCCCGAGTCGGAAATAAACACCTCATCCTTGCGGGAGATTTCGGACGGTCCCTTGCCTTCCTCGTATACAAGAGGCCGCAGTCCCGCCCAGGACGATTCGATATCCTCCGGCTTCAGTCTCACGTTCGGGAACATGTTGTTGACAGCATGTATGAGATACATCAAATCCTCTTCCGATGTGCGCGGGTCGTGAATGTCCCCTTCATAAACGGTGTCCGTTGTGCCGAAATAGGTTTTGCTGCCGCGCGGAATGACGAAGATCATGCGGCCTCCCGGCACATCAAAATACGCCGCTTGCTTGACGGGGAGCTTTGAGGAGTCGACCACAAGATGGACCCCCTTAGTCAGCAGAAGCCGCTTTCCCTTCAAGGAATTATCGGATTCGCGCACCTTGTCCACCCACGGTCCGGCGGCATTGATGATTTTCTTCGCATAGATTTCTACATAGTCGCCGGTCAATTGATCGAGCACTCGTGCTCCAACGGCTTTGCCGCCCTTGTAGATAAAGCTTTCCACCTTCGCATAATTGGCCGCCAGCGCCCCGTGCCGACTCGCGGTTTTCAATATTTCTACCGTCAGCCTCGCATCATCCGTACGATATTCATAGTAGTAGCCGGAGCCCTTGAGCCCTTCCTTCTTGAATAGCGGCTCCAGCTCCGTCGTTCTGGTCCGGTTGTGCATGATGCGGCGTTCGGAGCGCTTGACCCCGGCCAGCAAATCGTAGACGTACAGGCCGACCGAGCTCGCCCAGTAGCCGAACGTTCCGCCCTCGTAGATCGGCAGCAGCATCGGCGCCGGAATCACAATATGCGGCGCATGTCGGTGCAGCAGCGCACGCTCGCGCCCCACCTCCATCACCAGCTTCACTTCGCCCTGCTTCAAATACCGCAAGCCGCCGTGTACAAGCTTCGTCGACCGGCTGCTCGTGCCGGAACCGAAGTCGTTCATCTCCAGCAGACCGATCTTCATCCCCCTGCGCGCCGCATCCCAGGCGACGCCCGCTCCGGTAATCCCCCCGCCAATAACAAGCACATCCAGCTCCAATTGGCTCATCTTTCTCAAATTCTCGCTGCGGCTATGCACCGAGAACGAGGACTGCGCATGCTCTTTCACCATCTGAGAACTCCCCTTCCGGGCACAGCCGGAGTCTATCTCCAGCCAAACAAAAAGAACCCTTCCGCTACATTGTACACACCTAAAGAAAGTGTATACGCAGCAAAAGGGTTCTCTTCTTCTCCGCCCAATTGTCGTTACTTGATTCTAGTATATGCGAGGTAGACGCGTATTGCAACTGGATCTTATCGGGCATCAAGGTCGGCGTTCCACAGATCGGCGGCGCCCACCGACACCGCAAGCGCCCCGGCCTCCAGCGCCGCAAGCACCTCGCTGCGGGTGCGGACGAGCCCGCCGGCAATTATCGGGAGCGGCGTCAGATCGGCCAGCTCCGAAATAATGGCGGGCATAATGCCCGGCATCACCTCGACAGCATCGGCGCCGGACGAATGGATCGCCTTCAGCCCGCTCCGAAGCGCCGTGCTGTCGATCAGAAACAGCCGCTGCACCGCATGCAGTCCGGCCTCCCTCGACAGTCCGATCACCTGCGAGCGGGTCGAGATAACCCCGTCCGGCTGCACCTCCCGCGCCACATAGGACACCCCCGCGCGGTCCGCTGCGATCCCCTCCATAAAGTCCATGTGGAGGAACACCGTCTTGCCCGCCCGTTTCGCCCGGTCCACCTTGCCGGCGATATCCAGAATCGAGCCGCCGAGCAGGAACAGCATATTGGGCTTCGCCTCCAGCGATACCTCATACTGCTCATCCGTCCTTACGGCTGCAATGACCTGATGCTCGACCAGATCGACGATCGATCTTCTCGCGCTTTTGCCCGTCACTTCCTCGCCTCCATCCGTTCGGCAACCGCATACGCCGCCGCCAGCTGCCCCGTATGAGTGATCGTCACATGCAGGCGCAGAAGCTCCCCTTCGCCAAGACGCTCCCGCGCCGCCGCGGAAAGCTTACACAGCGGTCTGCCGTCTTCGCCGGGAACGATCTCTACATCCTGGAAGCCCGCCTTCGCTCCGATCCCGCACCCGAGCGCCTTCACAGCAGCTTCCTTCGCCGCAAACCGGCCCGCCACAAATTCGGCGAGCCTGCCGCCTTTGCCGCGAGCCAGCTCCCGCTCCCGCTCCGTCAGCACACGCTCCATAAAGCGCGAGCCCGCTTGCCCTTCCAGCATCCGCCGGATGCGGTCGATTTCTACAAGATCCATGCCTATGCCTGTAATCATGGCAGCTTTCCCACAAATCGAAGCAAACCATCCCGAAACACTTGAAAACTTTTGGATTTATTGATCCATGGATCCATTACGGACGAAATTTGAGCAGCAGCCTCTAATTTTAGCAAACCTGCACGGTATCCGTGCTTAACAAGTAACCGATCCAAAGCTTCCCATGTGCCTCCAGAAATAGTATCGGGATTTCGGTATGTTTTTTGTTCACCCAGTGAATCTGGTAATCGTGGATACACTCGTTTTAGCGCTTGTACATCTCCAAAATACCAAGCTTCAAGTTCTTCAACTACTATTCTGTTTAATGTAATATCTTGTACCCCTGCAGCATTTGCAGCTTCCACTAACAAGTTCTTTAAATGCATACAATTTTGTCTATCTTCGTCGACTATAACAACAATTCGAAAATCACGGGAAATCCGTAATTTTGAATAAGCCTTTAAACGCGATTCAAGGTTTTTCAAAAGCTCTTGCTTACTCCTTAAATCTCTTACTTCGAAAGTTATATCATTACCGATTATTTTGGGTACCAGGTTTTGCAAAGCGATTTTCATAGATGGTTCTTCCACCAGAAATTCAAGTTCGATCAAAACAGATTACTCCTTCCAAAGTAACCCTCATACCAAAGACTCCCTAATTTGGCACCTTCATTTACAAACACAGGGATATCTTTCATTTTATCAGCTCGATGTACGACCGTGTATCCCTTCTCATTTCGTTCCATAATCCATAGTTCCTCAGGTTTTAATGCATCTATAAAATACGGAGAATGGGATGAGACAAACACTTGAGTTCCTGAAATGTGCTCCTCACCCCTGGCATGTGCTCTAAATTCTTCAGCCAATATGGAAAGCAGTTTGGGGTGGAGGCCATTCTCGGGCTCCTCGACACAAAGCAAGGGCGGTGGAGTCGGGTCGTTTAACAGTATTAAATATGCGAACATTTTTAATGTCCCATCAGAAACATGCTTGGCCAAAAAGGGATCCTTAAAGGGTCCGTCTTTAAATTGCAAAACTAGACGACCATCTACAGTTCGTTCAGAACGGATTGCTTCCAAGCGTGGAATTCTTCTAGCTACTCTCTCTAAAATTTTACCAAACATGTCAGGATGTTCTTCGCTTAGGTATTGAACAACATTAGCCAAATTATCGCCAGTTCTTGACAAATGCTCAGCAACCCCGGATTCAGGAATTTGTCTGGCTTTATCCGGAATGAAATATGACAAAAACCAACCTTCAATAAATCTCCTTAAGCTAGCTACTCTGGGGTGTTCCGCTAATTGTCCCAATCCTTTTATTGCCAAAATATCCGGACTATCCATTTTTATATGCTGACGTTCATTTTGTTCCTCAGGTGAGTCGCCAGTGATAACGATTCCTTCACCTTGAACAATTTCCAGAAATTTGTATGGAGCTCCGTATTGTTTTCCACGACGCCATTGCAAGTATTCATGCGAAATGTAAGGTTTTCCATTTTTCTCATCAATAGAGAGATGGTATGTGATGGGTGTAGAATGATTTCTGGTGTTAAAATCCGACTCACGATACTTTATTGTAAAAGATATGGGTCCTTCTGAATTTCTGGATCGAACCTCATGAAAGCGTCCTCTAGTTTCAAGCGCTTTTCGTACGTTTGTTTGTAAACAGTCAGCAAGAAATCCAAATACATCGAATAAAGTGGATTTACCGCTGCCATTTGGTCCTAGGACAACATTAAGCGGACTTAGGTCATGCATGACAACATTTTGCAAAAGTTTAAAATTTTTAATTGTTATCGATTCAATAAATGGCATACATTACACCCCCGGTATTGGCGCTCGCTTATGCTCCGTCTTCCTGTACTGCTTCTCCAGCTTCTCGCGGGCGGCCGGATCGATTTCCTTGCCCTCCAGATAATCGCTGTTATCCTCGTACGAGATGCCGAGCTCGGCTTCATCCGTCTGGCCTTCCCACAGCCCAGCCGTCGGTGCTTTCGTAATGACGCCCTCCGGAATGCCGAGCCTTGCGCCGAGCTGGCGCACCTGACGCTTGTTCAATGACGACAGCGGCGTCAGATCCACCGCTCCGTCCCCATATTTCGTAAAGAAGCCGGTAATCGCTTCCGAAGCATGATCCGTTCCTACGACGAGCAAATTCAGCTCGAACGCGAGCGCATACTGCACGACCATCCGGGTGCGCGCCTTGACGTTGCCTTTGCCGCCGCGGCTCAAGTGCTTATGTACGCCGAGCGCCTTGAGCGCATATTCGGCTTCCAGCGCGATTTCATTCACAGCTTCCTCAATATTCGTCTCTACCGTGGTCTGCAGACCGATTGCCTTCGCAACCGCATAGCTGTCCTCGATGTCCGGCTGCTCTCCGTAGGGCTGGAACACTCCGAGCGTCGAATAGGTTTTGCCCTGCTCCGCCGTCAGCTCGTCCGTCGCCAGCTTGCACAGCGCCGCCGTAACGGCGCTGTCGATGCCGCCGCTGATCGCAATGAGCAGACCGCCCACACCCGCCTGAAGCACATATTGCTTCAGAAAATCTACGCGCTTCCGTATCTCATGGTCCACATTAATGTGCGGCTGTACGCCAAGCTTGGCGATGATCTCCGACTGTAAGCTCATCCGCGATTCCTCCCGAAAATATGAATTATGTCCGCATTATACCGCTGTCTTTCACCCTTTTCAATGTGCGGGGAGTCTGGTACGATAGCAGGGAACGTTTTATCGCTGCGGCAGAAAGGAAGAAGCTCGTGATCGATATTCATTGTCATATTCTCCATGGTCTGGACGACGGCGCCAAAGACATGGACGAATCGATTCAGATGGCACGTCTTGCGTACGAGGACGGTATCCGGCACATCATCGCAACTCCTCATTTTAACCATACGTATTACAATCATTCAGGTATCGTGCGCAAGAAAACCGAGCAGCTTCAGGTCGAGCTGGACCGCCTCGGCATCGGCGTCTCCATCCACCCCGGGAACGAGGTGCGGATGGAAAGCTACGAGTATGTCATGGAGCATGCGCAGAAGGAAAGCTTTTGCTACCTGGCGGACAACCCTGCTTTCGTGCTGGTCGAGCAGCCGTGGATCGGCTACGTGGAAGGCTCCGTTGGAATTGTGCGCTGGTTCGTGGAGAGAGGGACGACGCCAATTATCCCGCATCCGGAGCGGCATCTTTTTTTCCGGGAGCAGCCGGAGCTGCTTGAGGATCTGATCGCAGCCGGGGCGTGGACCCAGGTGTCGGTGGATAGCCTGCTCGGCAAAAACGGGGACGAGGCGCGTTTCTTCGCGTATGGTCTCATTGACCGCGGCTTCGCCTACACCCTTGCGACCGATGCCCACAATACGACACGGAAGCCGAATTTGGCCGAAGGCTTTCGCATTGTCGAGCGGCATGCCGGACGTACCGCGGTGCAGACGATTGCAAAGCGGATGGATGCACTCATTCCGGTTGACAAAAAAGCTCCTCGCGCCATCTAAGCGGCGCCAGGAGCTTTTTTGCTTGGTTGGGTCTACTTACTTGCAATGCTGCTCGAACGCACCGATCAGCTCGGCGGCGATCTGGTCGGCGGAACGGTCCTCGATCATGTGCCGCTCGATGAAGTGCACGAGCTGGCCGTCCTTCATAAGTGCGATCGAAGGCGACGAAGGAGGGTACGGCGCGAAATATTCGCGCGCTTTGGCCGTTGCTTCGCGATCCTGCCCTGCAAATACGGTGAACAGGTTGTCGGGCTTGACGCTGTGCTCGAGCGCTTTTCCCACGCCAGGACGGCATTGGCCGGCGGCGCAGCCGCACACGGAGTTCACGACAACCAGGGATGTTCCCTTCGCGTTTGCGAACGCTTCTTCCACTTCCTCCGGTGTTCGCAGCTCTTGGATGCCCATACGGGTCAGCTGATCGCGCATCGGCTGGACGAAATCCTCCATATACATCTGAAACGACATCGACATGGCGCTTCACTCCTTATGAGTCCATAGTTTGTAAACCTGAATGTTGCTTAACTTCCATTATAGCCATAAGCCGAAGCGCCGCGCAAGGGAGACCGCGCAAAAGCAGATTGGATGCGGATCCAATCTGCCTGAATTTAATCTTTTGCACCTGCATCGTCATCGTTATCCGCCTCATACGCTGCATCGATGGTCGGGTGCATATAAATGCCGCCCTGCGGAGAGACACCCTTTTCGAACAGGTTGCGGTTCTCCGCCGTCTGAAAGCCGACATCCTTGTATGGGTGCACCCATTCGTCCCCCGCCATGACAGCCGGATCGGTGTCCTTCGACCAGCTGTTCAGCGGGCTGTTCGGAGATTCATATTCATGATCGCCAATGACCACTCCGTGCTCGTTGATAAACGCCTCGCGCGGACCCCGACCCTGTCGAAATTGCGGCAGGAACTGGATTTCATACGGATCGAGCGAGGGATCGCCGAGCGCCTCCAGCACTTCCTGCGGATCATATTCTTCGGTCATGCAGGATCCCTCCTATACCGATGGACGATTCGGTCCGTCCAGCTTTTTGTCGGTGATCGGTTCCTCTCCGCCGTCCTGCGTGAACGCGCGGTTTTCGGCCTTCTGCTGCCGTACCATCAGAGAATCCTGCGACTGTCCGCGATTGCGATTGTTTAGGGTGTCGCCGCTTTTTGCCATCGTCCTCAACTCCTTTCGCGTTTCACGGATAGTATGTGCAGACTGGGGAAACTTTACCCGGAACAGGACTGCTGTTGTTGCGCAAAGCTTCAGGCGGCTATAATACGTGTATACCC
Source organism: Paenibacillus sp. (assembly GCA_041641375.1). Classification (GTDB taxonomy): domain Bacteria; phylum Bacillota; class Bacilli; order Paenibacillales; family YIM-B00363; genus Paenibacillus_AK. The sequence goes on along the minus strand of JBEPYM010000041.1, from coordinate 4,932 downwards.
ATTTATTTGAAAAGGACAGTGAACGGTGATCGAATACGATGTGCTTATTATCGGAGGGGGCTCGTCGGGGCTCATGGCCGCGATTGCAGCCAGCGGACACGGCGCGCGGACGGCGCTGCTCGAGAAGGGCGGCAAGCTTGGGCACAAGCTTGGAATTTCGGGCGGCGGACGCTGCAATGTAACGAACGCCAAGGAACTGGACGAGCTGATCCGGCATATCCCAGGCAACGGACGTTTCCTGCACAGTGCGCTGGCCGAGTTCGGGAATCGCGATATAATCGCTTTCTTTGAAGGGCTCGGCATCCGGCTGAAGGAAGAGGATAACGGACGCATGTTCCCGGTATCGGACAAGGCGAAGACGGTCGTCGATGCGCTCGTCGGGCGTGTGACGGCGCAGGGCGTGCACATTCGAACCAGCTCACCTGTGAGTGAGGTGCTTTACCGGGAAGGACGCGTGTTGGGCGTCCGGCTGCGCAGCGGCGAGGTGCTGGAAAGCCGGGCGGTGATCGTCGCCGCAGGCGGCAAATCGGTGCCGCAGACCGGCTCGCAGGGGGACGGCTATGTGTGGGCGGAGGCGGCGGGACATACGATTACGGAGCTGTACCCGACCGAGGTGCCGCTCACATCGCGGGAGCCGTTCATCCGCAGCAAAGAGCTGCAGGGGCTGTCGCTGCGCGGCGTGACGCTTACGGTATGGGACCCGCGGAACAAGAATAAGCGGCTGGTCGAGCATGTCGGCGATATGATCTTCACCCACTTCGGACTCTCGGGTCCGGCGGCGCTTCGCTGCAGCCAATTCGTCGTCAAGGCGCTAAAGTCGTCGGGGGAATCCGAAGTGAGGCTCACGATCGATCTATTTCCGGGTCAAACGCAGGAGGAGGTGTTTGATTCCACCCTGCTGCTTGCGAAGCAGGATGCTAAGAAGCATGTTCGGAATGTTCTGCGCGCCGCCGTACCCGACAAGCTGATCCCGCTGCTGTTCAAGAAAGCGGGATTGAAGGATGAGGTGACGTACGACAACATCCCGAAGGCGGCATGGCAGGAGCTGGCGAGACTGCTGAAGGCTTTTGCAGTGAAGGTGGACGGGACGCTGTCCATCGAGGAAGCGTTCGTAACGGGTGGCGGCGTGAATCTGAAGGAGATCGACCCGCGCACGATGGAGTCGAAGCTCGTGAGCGGACTTTATTTCTGCGGAGAAATTCTCGACATCCACGGCTACACGGGCGGCTACAACATTACGGCGGCTTTCTCGACCGGCTACACTGCGGGCAAGAGCGCGGCGCTGCAGGCCGAATAGGCTGCGCGCCGGCGGTTCGGCCGCTGCTGCCCGCGAGCCACCGCCATTTAGCAGAACCATTTTCCGCTATTTCGCGCCAGCCCCCGAGCCACCGCCATTTAGCAGAACCATGTTCCGCTATTTCGCGCCCGACCCCGAGCCACCGCCATTTTGCAGAACCATGTTCCGCTATTTCGCGTCCGACCCCGAGCCACCGCCATTTTGCAGAACCATTTTCCGCTATTTCGCGCCAGCCCCCGAGCCACCGCCATTTTGCAGAACCATTTTCCGCTATTTCCCGCCCAACCCCGAGCCACCGCCATTTTGCAGAACCATTTTCCGCTATTTCGCGCACGCACGCCGCCCCGAGCCATCCCTAACACACAAAAAAAAGCACCCGCCCAATTACAGGCGGATGCCGGCATCAAAGTGATCGTACGCCTCCGGACTCGGATCGACACCGGACAAGCCGGTTAATGGATGGCCCGCGCCTTCCGCCGACCCCGCCGCGTAATCCTCACTCCAATCCTCATTGACGATGTGAGCCGGGATGAGCACCGCGTCCGTGGAGTATGCGGAGCTAAACACGGCTGACTCGCTCACCGCGCCGGACTGCTGCTCCAGCAGCGTCCCCCCATATGCCTGCGCGATTTCGAGTGCGGATACGAGATCGTTGCGGCTCAAGTGGATGTGGACGTTCGGCCTCTCCCCCGCTTTCTCGTGCTGATAAACCGGGGAATAGCCGAGCTCCTCCAACGTATCGAACGCAGACAAGGCGGACCTGCGATCCGGAAAATCAAATGCGATGACAGACTCGGACATAGGGATATTTCCTTTCTATAGGGAAAATCAAGCTTAGCCTATAGAATACCCAAGTTCGCTGCGAAACATGACGTGAAGGACACCATCCTTGGAAGCGAGAACGCGCCGGTAGCATTCCACAACCGAGCCGTCATAGATGCAATCCGCGAAGCTCTCCAGAAAATGAAAGCCCAAATCGCTGTGATACGTATCCACGACCCGAAGAATTCTCGCCATCAGAGGAATACTCCGTTCATCCACACCGTGCGGAAATCCCGTACCATCCAGATGCTCATGGTGCAACTCGACAGCCTCGCCGTCTACTAACCCCTGGTCAATGAGAGCCGACAGCACCTCGCACGAATACAACGGATGACGGAAATAGTCGAGCTCCTCCTGCTTCGAGCCTTGCCCGAAGCGCTCCAGCACTGGCGCAGGGTAGCGCAGCTTCCCGGCATCCATCAGCAGCGCCGTATTGATCAGCCGCTCCAGCTCTTCCCCTTCCATTCCAAAAGCCATTCCCAGCCTTCCTGCATCGGCCCCGACGCGAAGCGCGTGGCGATACAGCGGCTTGTGATGCACCTTCATTCTCTGCAGCAGGAATGAAACGGACGGTTGGAGGGTCCAGGTACAATGAGACATAAATATCCCTCCCCGGGCAAAATCTATTGTCCACATTGTACCGCTTGCCGGAACGGCCCATAACCCCTCGCATCTCTCATTTTTCTCCTTCGTTCGACAAAAATTTCAATAGGAATCGCTTCCTAGGACGAGCCCTATGTGGCCGGCGGATCCCCCATCTGATACAGCTGGGCAAACAAGTGGGTCCGGTCGGAGATGCTCATTTTGTGAAAAAGGTTGGTGATATGGTTCTTGACCGTATGCTCGCTGATAAACAGTTTCTCGGCAATCTCCCTGTTGCTGCGTCCTCTCACGATATGGTCCAGCACTTCGCGTTCACGCCCCGAAAGGGGGTACAGCTGCTTCAGCCGGGCGAGCCTTGCATCAAGGTGATTCGGTGTCGACGATGGGGTGTCCGACTTCGACTCCGACTCCGGCTGCTGCTGCGTTAGCGGATTCATCTCCGCCATCCCGGAATCGAGCTCATAATCGCGGGACAGCGAATGCCTGCTTTCGAGATAGCGCTGAAATTCGTCGGCAAAGTAACCCTTCGGGTTCGACGCTGCGCCGCCCGCGAGCGCCAGAATACACGACTCGCGATCGGGATGATCCGAACCGGCACTTTCTGCGCGGCGCACAAATACGACGAGCTCCCGCCACTCCGGAGACTCGGCTTGCAGCTCGCCAAGCAGGTCCTCGGGGAAGCAGGAAAGCGCGCAGGCGTCGCCGATCCGCTGTACAGCCGCAGGGCGGAGCCCCAGCCAGGCTGCAAAACCGGCCGCAAGCTCCCTTGCTTCATACGCGCGCTTATGCAGGACAGGATCGAGATGGCGCAGGGAGCGCATAAGCATCGGCAAGCCTCTGGCGACGCGGAACTGCTGCTGCTCCTTAATACGAAGCAGCGACGAGACGCCGAGATGAACAAGCCCTGACACATAGTCCCGGTGCTCCTCGAATTTGGACCGGTTCGGCAGTCCGACCGCCAGGAAGCCGATCAGCTCCCCGCGCGCAAACAACGGGCATTCCAGCGCCTCATTCAAGCCGTCCTGCTGCCCGAGCTGCGGCCTCAGCGAGCTTCCCGCTCCGGATTCGGTTCTTCTCGCCCAACGCTTGAAGCCGTCCTGCATATATACTTCCGCCAGCTCCGAGGCGATGCCGCGCGAGACGGTATGCACGCTCCCCTCCTCCAGCCTGGCGGCGATCAGGGCAAAGCCGCCCTGCATCATACTGATGCTCGTATCCAGCATCATGGACAGCACGCGCCGGGCGTCATCGATAGATGCCAAGGAGGCGGCGATCTCGGACAGCGTCGCCATCTTGAGCTTCTGGCTGGTGCGAACCCGCTGCAGCTTCGTGTGCACGAGGTGACCGGCCAGCAGCGCGGATGCGGCAAGCGCCCACTCGGACAGCAGCTCCGTCCGCGCATCGCTTCGCTCCGATCCGCCGAACACGACCCCGACCACATTATCGTCCTCGATCACAGGAACACAGGCAAGCTTGGCGGGCGATACACCGGCATCCAGCAGGAACGCGGAACGCGGATCGATGTACAGCTCCTCCCATAAGCCTGGAACTCCGGAGCTTGCGACCAACCCAAGCAGTCCCTCGCCGATGCCGAACGAAAGACCGGCCAGACGCTGCGCCCCTGCGCCTACGGCATCTTCAATTTTTAAGCGGTCATGATTAACCTTCGCATAGCCGGCATAATCGATAATTTCGGCCATCGCGGCAAACCGGGCGAGCAGCCCTCCTACCTTACGCTCTTCCGAAAAAAGCGCTTCCGACACCTCTTGCAACACACGGAGCGCTTGTATTTGTTTTTCCATCGCAATCGACTCCGTCCAGGATTTGGGCTTGCCGTACTCCTCGTTTTATTCTGTCTTATTAGGATATCGAAACCGGATAATGGGGTCAAATGCTGCAGGAATGGATTGACCCTCTTCCCCCTGTGTCTTAAGATGAAAGATAGCTTGCAAGAATGTTCTGAAAAAAAAATGGCGGGGGAGGCGAAGCGGCGATGGGACATGGCAAACTATCAGCGGAACAGCGCGACTATTTGCTCGAATCGCTGACCAGCCTGTTTCCGAAATCGAAGCTGGTCAAAGCGCTTGAGCTGATTCGCGGGTCAGGGGTAACAGATGCACAGACGGAAGACGGACAAATTTGGACCTTGGCGGTGAGTGAACGGGGCAAGCGGCATCGGGTCGACCTGAATATCGATTTTTTCACTGAGA
>JBEPYM010000040.1:0-23905 GCA_041641375.1 Paenibacillus sp. | reverse complement strand
CGCTGATCCTGCCGGTGCTCTCCAGCGGCTGGTACGTCATCTTGATGAAGGGATTCTTCGACAGCCTGCCTGAAGAGCTGGAGGAAGCCGCGACGATCGACGGCTGCAGCGACATCGGTATTTTCTTCCGCATTATTTTACCGCTATCGCTGCCTGCGCTTGCTGCCTTCGGGCTGTTCTACGCGGTTGCGTATTGGAACACGTTTTTCTCGGCAGTTCTATATATAACGACGCCGGCCAAAAGGCCGCTGCAAATTTTACTTCAGCTTATGCTGATCGACAATTCGAGTTCGGCTTCCGGCAATATGGCCGAGGAACAGCTTCTTCCTCCGGAAACGCTGAAGATGGCTGCCGTTGTAATCGCAACAACTCCAATCCTGCTTGTATATCCGTTCCTGCAAAAGCATTTTGCGAAGGGTGTTATGGTAGGCTCCGTGAAAGGATGACCTCAGCCGGTTGGCTGGTTATCACATATATGGCATGATAAGAAAAAGGGAGGATTGTTTCATGAAGCTAACCCGAAATTCTGTAATCGTTTCCGCACTCCTTGCCTCAATGATGACAGTAACTGCTTGCAGCGGAGGTTCAACAGCTCCTGCGTCACCATCCGGTCAGAAGGCTGCTGAGCCTGCTGCCAAGGCCCCTGAGCCGCCTACTGAAATCAGCATTTATATGCTGCAGCAGACGCCGGAGGTACTGCCCGCGGACAATATCATTGTCAAGGAAATTGAGAAGAAAACAAATACGAAGCTTAATCTGATCTGGACGCCGACGAACACGAACACGGAGAAAACAAAAATTACGCTATCTTCCGGCGACATTCCGGATCTGATGCTGATCACGAATCCCAGTGATCCTCTGTTCGTTACGATGGCTCAGCAAGGCGCGTTCTGGGATATTGGTCCATTTATTAAAGATTACAAGTATATGAACGCCATTCCGAAGGACGCGTGGGATAATACGAAGACGAAGGGTAAAAACTATGGAATCCCGCGGGTACGTCCTCTTGACGGCGGAGGCAATATGCCGATGCTGCGTAAGGACTGGCTCGACAAGCTTGGCTTGAAAACGCCGGAGACAATGGACGACATGTATCAGGTTATGAAGGCGTTTACCGAGAAGGATCCGGACGGCAATGGCAAGGCGGATACAGTGGGACTTACCGGTCAGGTTGATCCGGATGGAATGGGGAACTTGCTGTGGGTTGAGCAGGTGTTCAACAATGCCGCTGGTAACTGGAAGCTGGTAGACGGCAAGCTTGTTCACACCGTTACGGAGAAAGGCACTCGTGATGCGTTGGAGTGGCTGAATAAGGCTTATAATGATAAAATACTTGCACAGGATTTCGCCATCATGAAGTTCAGCCAATCCCGCGACCTGCTCATGGGCAACAAAGCTGGTGTGATCGGCTCGGCGATGAATCCGCAATGGCTGTTCACGGATGCGATTCGCAAGATCGATCCGAAGGGCGATATGCTGCCAGTAACACATATGATTGCACCGGATGGAAAGAAGTGGGCGACGAAAGACGCTGGTCACTTCGGTATGTATGTCATCCCGAAGAAGGTGCCTGAGGCCAAGTTGAAGAAGCTGCTTGCGTTCATGGAATTCGGCTTCAGCGATGAAGGCTCCGATCTTGCCAACCATGGCATCAAGGACGTACACTATGTAGAGAAAGACGGCTTCAAGGTAGCGACAGAGCAGACCAAGACGGACATGGTCGGCGCCAATGTAATGGGAACGCTGTACGCGAAGTTTGATAAATATGCACGTGCGTTCCTGAACGGTATTCCGAAGGACATGTATGATCGCAACACCAAGATCATTGATGAGCGTTCAAAGATCAGCATTCCGAACCCGCAGGAAGGGCTCATCTCCGACACATGGAATAAGCTGGGGCCTGACTATAGCAAGAAAATTCAAGATGCAAAAACGAAGGTTATTCTTGGCAAGGACACGCTTGCGCAGTGGGATCAATTCGTAGCCGGCTTGAAGGCAGACCCGAACTGGCAGAAGATTACACAAGAAATGAATGACGCATACAAAAATAAGTAATAGGTATAAAGCGGGCCGAGGTTCATTTGCGGCCCGCTCTATTCCATTCCGGGGGGATTGTGCGGCATGCGGTTCAACAGGAGGAGCACATTTTTCTATAGGAGCTTTATGACGGCGCTTCTCGTCGCATGTCTGCCTACCATTTTTATTGGTATTATGACTTATACGATCGGTGTCAAGCAGATTGAGAATGAGGTGTTCCGAACCAACACGGAGCAAGCGGCCAATACGTATCAGCGGGTGGACGAGGAATTCAGCCGCTTGGAGACGGTATTTGCTCAGTGGGCGTTTAACCCGAGCTTTGATCAGACGCTGCGCAACATGGATTTGCGAAATCAATTTGACCGGACGTACGAGGTTTTACAAATCCTGCTCCAGATGAAATCGAGCAATACGTTCGTGAAGGATGTATATCTGTTTCTCCAAAATCAGGATGTTATTATTTCGGATCATACCGGCGTTGTCCAGATTGTAGGTGCTGCCGAGCGTCAGGAATACGAGGCGCTGCTGCGGTCCAGCCATACGATCTTTTGGACCAATTCGCTGGAGAGGCATGCAGCGAGCAAGAATACGTCCAGATTGTCACTTGTCATTCGAGTGCCGGGGGCAGGGGTTGATTCCTTCGGTGCGATCATCGTGTCTTTTGACGAAAGCCGAATTGCCTCTTTGATCGGAGCGCGATACGCGACACTTGACGGAACAGCGATTTTGATGCGTGAGGACGGTTCTGTACTGTCTGCCATGGGGACCAAAGAGCGTTCGGGGCTGGAGCAGCGTTTGGCAAAATACGTTGCCGGAAAGCTCGAATCGAGCATCAGCGGGTCGGAAATTATTGTATCAGAGGGTAAGCGGTATGTTGTTTCCTTTACTATGATGACGAGAGCCAATGAAAAGTGGGTGTATGTCACCTCATCCTCATTCGACGCCTTGATTCGTCCCGTTCAATGGACCTCGCGTTTAATTATATTGTCCGGATTTGCCGGGTTAGCCGTTGCCGTCATGTTATCATGGATTGCTTCGCGTAGGCTGTCCAGGCCGCTGAACCAGCTGCTCGGCAAGCTGGGGGTTGGGCCTGTCGAAGCGCAGACAAGTGTCCATAACATGGATGAATTTTCGCTGATCGAGGAACGCTGGACAACGGTTGCCAAGGAAAGTCAGCATTTGCAGAGCCAACTGGATCGACACCTGCCATCCTTGCGAGAAGGCTTTCTGCTTCAGCTGTTCCAGGGTCGGTTTGCCTGGCTGCGTGAGGAGGAGCTTCGCCCGCGAATGGAACAAATCGGGTGGGAGCTGTCTGATCGATCTTTTATCTTCATTGCCGGCAGGCTCTACGGACTAGGGAAACCGGAATCGCGATTTACCGAAGGTGATGAACAGCTTGTATCCTTCGCCGCGGTGAATATTGCCGGGGAGCTTGCAGCCGAGAGAATGCCGAATGCGAGTACTGTCAATTTCCAAGATTTATCGTTCGGGGTTCTGATTCCGCTTGATGAGGAGCGTTCGCCGGATGCAGCCCGAGCGGAGCTGTTCCGGTATAGCAAGATGCTCGCGGATATGCTGCAGACGGTCTTGAAAATTCATGCCGTACTTGTCGTGACGAAGCCGATGGAGAAGCTTTCGGAGCTTGCGGAGCTTGTGGATGATACGAGACAGGCGCTGCGTTACCGGGAGTGGGTGACGGGACAAGAGGTGATTGGGGTCGAGGATCTGCTGCCCGGCGGATATTCCCAGGACGGGAGTGCACATAGCTGGGAGTATCCGTTTGAGGAGGAAAGGGAAGTCATCCAGGCGCTCCGAATGGGACGTTCGGAAGAGACGGAGCAGGCAATCGGACGTTTCTTTACCGTTATCTCGGATATGCAGGGCATATCGGGCCAGCATGTCTCCCGATGCGCCGTTCAGCTGTTTGGCGGGATGACGCATGCGATGCTGCAAGGTGGAATCGATCCGTACGAGCTTGTAAGCGATGCAGGAAGCAATCCCTATGAGCAACTGCATGCCTTGCATAGCTCTGCTGATCTTGAAGCCTGGCTGCTGGCCAAGCTCGTGCGTCCGTATATGGCAAAGCTTGAATCACAGCAGAACGTACAAGTGAAGCTGCTGATCGAACAAGCTATTCAAATTCTCAGGCAGGAATATCGCCGCGATCTTTCGCTGGAGGAGTGCGCGGATCGATTGGGGACTTATCCCCAAAAGCTAAGCATCACCTTCAAGCAGGTCACCGGATTTACCTATATCGACTATCTCACCCGATTGCGGCTGGATAAGGCGAAGGAGCTGTTAGTGGAAACGGAGATGAAGGTGAACGACATTGCTGAAGCCGTCGGGTATCAGCCCTCGTATTTTAACCGTATCTTCAAGAAGCACGAGGGCGTAACCCCGGGACAATACCGGGAGCAGCAGCAGGGCTGACGATTGGCATGGCTTTTTCCTCATCTCGCTGCTTAAACAGCTCCGCTATGTGGTGGGAATACATCGGATCGGAATCGTGTACCATCGGAACGTCGTGATGAGAGGCCGATCCTTCTTTGCGAAGGGTTTGAATTGGATTCATGAATTTGGTAGAATCAAGGAGATTGGATCGTCGTGAAGCACACGCCGCTCTTTCCGGATTACGGAGGGAGGGGCGTTTTTTCGTGAGTTCATACATGATGGGGGGAATTTGGTATTGGACAGAGACTTAGAAGGCCGAAAGAACAATGGTGGACTGTCGGGGATGACGCAAGATGATTCAATGGGAGCAGGGCGGGGGGAGGAGAGTAATCGGATGGGAGGTAGCCGGAAACTCCGGGCTCAAAAGGGATCGGACGAAGCTGCCGATCAGCACTGGACCAAGCGGAATAAACATGCGGCAACGCATTCAGTAAAACGGGCATCCCAAGCAGGCTTGAACAGCACGAGGTTTACTCATCAACCAGTACGCAAACAGGTTGCCGGCTCGACTTTCGAAGAAGCGTACTCATTGTTTATGGCGTCTCATGTGCAACATGCAACCGGGGAGCGGCGCGAAATTTTGAGTGCGCGGGATTTTCATGCTGAGAAGATGTTTCTCAAAAATGTATGGTGGCCATTGTTTGGGAACTTCGACGGACTTCATCCAGAGTATGAGGTGAAAGATTTTCTGGACGGGGATCGGTTTGTGGATTTTATGTATGAGCGGGGATCTGTGCGAGTTTGCTTTGAAATTGATGGATACAGCACCCACTGGAAAAGTATAACGCGGTACAAGTTTGAGGATCATCTTTTTCGACAGCTGGCTCTGACGATTGACGGATTTATTCTTGTACGCTTTCCGTATACAGCAATTGACGAGAGGCCGCGTAAATGCCAACAGTCCATTCAGCAGCTGTTTGCCAAGCTGTTCGCAGAACAGTGTTACACAGCTCGTCTAAGTCCGGCTGAAAAAGAAGTGATGCGTCTATTCGCGAGGATTGGCCCTGTTGTTCGTCCTGTGGACATTAGGGTTGGACTCGGCTATTCGAGAAGACATGTGTTTACCTTATTGAAATCATTAGTAGGCAAGAAGGCAATATCAGCATCGTCGGGCAGTGAGCGAAAAATCATGTCCTATCGAATGAACGGTCATGCAAGGGAGTGGCTGTCGATGTGATAGTCGGCCCCAATCAACGCATGAGTAACATGAATCGGGCAGACTATGAACAGCGAACGATATCGTGCGCGAAATGTACATATTGGCAGGGGTTGGTTGTCAGAAACCGAGAACCAACCTTTCATTTTCGTGAGAAGGAATCAACGGAGTGGCTATCTGTTTATGTTGCAAAATGTGCACCATAAATTGGATAACTCAAAAATGGAGAGCGATATGGTGCAAAATAGAGTACATGTTGGTAGAAATCGTCGGTTGAACACTGGTCGATTGCGAATATGTACTACATAGTGCACCATGAGTTGCGGAAAACGAAGGCTTGCGTGATTATGGTGCAGAAATTGCACCTTGTGTGCTCCGGATTTGATGTGAGGATGGCTGAGCGTGAGTGGGGGTGCAAAGCCAAATGGTTCGGTGTTTTGGCCAAGGGGAGTATAGCGCGATCAACGAGTGGCTGCCGGAAGTATCCTTTCTTGACATACTATATAGGGGTATAGTATAAATATCTCATATGTCACGAATGAAGACGCAAGAAGCGTGAAAAGGCATAGGGGATGGGGCATGGATCACAAAGCATGAATCACAAAGCATGAACCACGAATCATTATTCACGAATCACGTAGCGCAAATCACAAAAGAAACATGAAGCATAAACTCATGGAGCATGGAGGTGAGTCCGGCTATGGAGCATACGAAGGCGGATGATCATGAGGATGTGTGCTGCAGCCACGATGGCGACGGGGCAGGGGAGCGAAGAAGTCATCACTCCGACAAGATGAAGGCGAATCTGGTCACTCGCTTGAACCGGATTGAGGGGCAAATCCGCGGCGTTCGCAGCATGATTGAGAAGGACAAGTATTGCGATGATGTGCTGAACCAGATTGCAGCGATTCAGTCCGCGTTGAACGGTGTAGGCAAGCTGCTGCTGGAGGGCCATCTGAAAAGCTGCGTCGTCGAACGGATTCAATCCGGCGACCAGGACGTCATTAACGAGCTGCTGATCACAGTAAATAAATTGATGAAATAGCGGAGGAGATGCTGCGATGATGAAGCAGACAACATTGAAGGTAACCGGGATGTCTTGCGGGCATTGTGTTCAATCGGTCGAGAAAGCGCTGAAGGAGATCGGTGCGAGCGGAACGGTCCATCTGAGCAGCGGCAGCGTGGACGTCACTTACGACGAAGCGACGCTGCCGCTTGAAACGATCAAAGCTGCGATTGAGGAACAGGGGTACGACGTAGCGTAATTACCCGATAATAATATCTTCCTTCGGGTAATGGATCGCCGTCTGTCTACGGTGCGAGCGGAACATAAAGAGCAGTGACAGTACGCCGATTCGCCCCATAAACATGAGCATGATCAGCACGAACTTCGAAGCGGTACTCAGCTCCGGCGTTATGCCCATGGACAATCCGCTCGTTCCGAAGGCGGAGCACACTTCAAAGATAATCGCATGCAGCGAATGATCCTGATCCTCAAGCACATCGATCAGAATGATGCTGAAGATCACGAGCAGGATGCCGACCGTAAACACGACGAATGCTTTGGTGATATCCTCCTGCTTGATGGCGCGATGAAAGGTACGCACCTCGCTCCGTCCGAGAGCGAAGTTTACGAGCGTCAGCAGGATGACGGCGATCGTTGTCGTCCGTATGCCGCCGCCTACACTTGACGGGCTGGCACCGATGAACATAAGCACCGACAGCAGGAATTGAGTCGGTGAGCTAAAATCGTTGACATCAATCGTGGCGAGGCCGCCGCTTCGGGTCGTTACCGAGTTGAACAGGGAATGAAACAGCTTCTGATGCCAAGGCAAATCAGCCAGGAACAGCCGGTTCTCGATCATCAGTATGCTGAGCGCGCCGAACACGACGAGCAGCAAATACATGATGCTCGTCGTCTTTGTATACAGGGAGAAGCGGAAGCGCTCATGCTTGCCGAACAAATATTCCCGCGTCTCGATTAGAACCGGAAAGCCGATCGCCCCAAGCACGAGCAATGCTATGGTAACGAGCTGTACGACATAATCGCTCGAGAAGCGCATGAGCGAATCGCCGAAAATATCAAAGCCCGCATTCGTAAACGAAGATACCGCATGGAAGAAGGCGTGAAACCCTGCGGTTATCCAATCGTCATAATACCCGGCTGCGCGAAAATAAATGGCAAGCACGAACGTCCCGAGCAGTTCGATCGCCAGCACGAGTACAATAATGATTTTCATCAAATTAACAAGTCCGGACAGCTGGTTGTGCCGATTCTGGTCGATTGCGATCAGTCGCCGATATGACAACGAAATATTGCGACCAAGCACCAGGTACAGGAAGGTGCCCAGCGACATGATCCCGATGCCGCCGATCTGGAAGCAGATAAGCAGCACTATTTTACCGAATATACTGAACGAGTCCGCCGTATTCACCACTGTTAGCCCTGTTACGCTGAGTGCGCTTGTCGCTGTGAACATCGAATCCAGCAGCGAGAGCTGGACGCCTTCGCGCCAAGCAATCGGCAGCGATAGCAGCCAGGTGAACAGGATGGTGGATATAAAATAGCCGAGCACAATTAATTGTGTCGGAGTGATTCGCTGCGCAAATTGTCTGCCGAACGGTCTCATAATTCCTCCAGCTTATGTCAGGTTTCATCGCAATCCAATCCCCACCACTATACCTCATACACCGACGAACGACAAACTCCTTTTAGTCAAGAAACAGCATCGCCACAAAAACCGCCGTAGCCAGCACATAGATGCCGGTAATCAGCAGCAGATTCCGCTTCGATCCATGCATATAGTGGCTGCTCTCGGATTGATTCTCCTTCGAGAAGCCGATGACAAGTGTGAGAATGACGCCGAGAAACAAAATCAGCATCATCACAATCAGCAAATACTGAATATTCATACGTTCACCGACCTTCTCTCCAGACGGTAAAAAAAGCCGCTGCTTGGCGGCAACGGCACACATGCTACCCGGTTACCCTGTTACCAGTATAACCGATATGGTTCGTTAAGCGAAGTGAGGGACACAATCGCAATTGTCGCACAGCTGGGCTTCGAGCTGGATGGTGCGGTCGCAAATCGCCTCGACGTCCTGATGATCGTGCGTCACGAGCAGGGAGGTCATGCCGGCTTGCTTCAGAATATCGCGCAGCTCTGCGCGGATGGAAGCCTTCAGATCGGCATCGAGATTGCTGAACGGCTCATCCATGAGCAGCAGGGCCGGCTTCGGCGCAAGCGCCCGAGCAAGGGCGACACGCTGCTGCTGCCCGCCGCTCAGCTCATGCGGATAACGGTTCTCCAGCCCGCCGAGCTTGACCAGCTCGATCATTTCCTGCACGCGTGCGGCTCGCTCGGTGCGGCCCATTCGATGCAAGCCGAACTCAATATTCCGTGCTGCAGTCAGGTGGGGGAACAGGGCATAGTCCTGAAACACCATGCCGACCCCGCGCTGCTCCGGCGGTACGAAGGTCCGCTCGTCCACGACGGTCCGTTCCGAAATGCGCATGCTTCCCTTGGAGGGGGTTTCCAGCCCTGCAATCAGCCGCAGCAGCGTGCTTTTGCCGCAGCCGCTGCGGCCGACCAGTCCGACGAGCTCACCCTTGCTCATGGCGAAGGAGAATCGGTCGATGATGGATTGTGCGCCATAGCCGAATGACAGTTGATCGATTGCGATAAAGCTCATGGCTTCAGCCTCCTAGTGCGGGATTCGGATAGGGCTAAAATCGCGATCAAGCTGACCGCAATGATAAGCAGGGAAGGTACGGCGGCGTTGTACACCCGCTCGTCGTTTGCATACTGGTACGCCTTGGTTGCCAGCGTATCGAAGTTGAACGGCCTGAGCAGCAGGGCGAGCGGGAGCTCCTTCACAACCTCCACGAAGGTGAGAATGAGGCCGGTTCCGATCGCGCCGCGAAGCATCGGCAGGTCGACCAGGAAGAAGGTGCGCGTCACACCGGCTCCGAGCATGCGGGACGCTTCGAAATATTTGCTGCCGATCTTCTCGAATCCGGCTTCCACCGCGTTGTACCCGGTCGCCATAAACCGGATGACATACCCGGTGACGAGCATCGCCAGTGACATGCTGAGCACGAGGGGCGCCGGCGATCCCGGAGCCGCCCCGATGCCGTACAGCGGGGCGAGCAGCCGATCCAGCGAGACGAATACGATCAGCACGCCGATCGCGATGATGGCTCCGGGAATGGCGTAGCCCGCCGTCGTCAGCTTGGCGATCAGGTGGCCGGCGTTGCCTCGCAGCATTCGCGACGTGTTCGCAACGATGACAGCCAGTACGACGATAAGAGCTGTAGATAAGACGGCGACGGAGACGGAATTGCTCGCCAGCTTCCAGAAGCTCGCGGTTGCCGTAATGTCCGCATACGTCCAGCCCGCCCATACGAACAGCTGAAGAACGGGAAACAGGAAGGAGAACGCGAACACGCCGCCGCATAACGCGGACGCCAGCCAGCCTCGCCACCCAACGAGCCGTTTCGGCACGAGCGGCTGGCTGCGTGCAGTCGTTGCGCTGTAGCGCCTGTTGCGCCGGATCCATCGCTCCGCCGTTACGATGCCGAGCACGATGACCAGAAACCAGGCGGCAAGACGAGTTGCGGAATCGATGTCGTACATCCCGAACCAGGTTTTGAAGATGGCGATGGTGAAGGTTGGCACACCGAAGTAATTGACGACGCCGTAGTCGCTCAGCACCTCGAACGCGACCAGAGCGCCGCCTGCTGCAAGTGCCGGTCGCGCCAGCGGCAGAACGATTCGGGTGAAGATGGCGAGCGGTCCGCGGCCGAGCAGTCGCGCGTTCTCGATATACGAGCCGCTCTGGCGCTCCAGGAACGACCTGGTGATCAAATATACATAAGGGAACAGAAACAGCGTAAAGATCAGGACGGCGCCCTGCATATTCATAATATCAAACCAGGCGGGCTTCGCCGCGATTCCGAGCGACCGGAGCGTCTTCTGGACGGTGCCGGTGTAGCTGAGCATATTGCTGTACGTGAAAGCCGCAATATAGGGCGGGATCGCCAGCGGAAGCACGAGCGCCCAGCGGTAGAAGGAATGGAGCGGGAATCGGTATGCAGCGATGAGCCAGGCGAGCGCGGCTCCGAGCGGCACGGTCAATGCGCCTGTATACAGCACAAGCAAAAAGGACTGGACCGCATGATCAAAGAGCATGTACTCCTTGATATGGCTCCAGTTCTCGCTCGGTGTTTCCCAGATCGCGGCAATAATCGTGACAATGGGCAGCAATATCATTGCTGCCCCGATCAGACTGATGGTCAACCAGCCGCTGCTATGCTGTTGAAAAGCTCGTATCGCTTTGGCCGGTTGCCGCATCATGTTACTTCCAACCTACTTTGTTCATAATTTCGACTGCCTTCTTGTTGTTGTCGCCCATCTTCTCGAAGTCAACAGTCATCGTCTTGAGTGTTCCCCAGCCTTGAAGTAGCGCCGGCTTCTTGGCCTTCTCGTTCACCGGGAATTCAAAGTTTTGCTCGGAGAATAGAGCCTGTGCTTCCTCGCCTGTCAAGTACTCAATCAGCTTGACGGCATTTTCCTTGTTCTTGCTATGCTTCGTAAGGCCCGCTCCGCTCACGTTCAGGTGAACGCCGGTTGCCGGGAAGAACAATCCGACCTGCTCGGCGGCCTTCTTCTCCTCAGCGTCCTTGGAGTTGAGCATCTGGCCGATATAGTACGTGTTCATGATGCCGACATCCGCGATGCCTGCTGCGATAAATTTCGCTTGATCGCGGTCGCCGCCCTTTGGCTCCTGCGCCATGTTGTTCTTGATGCCCTTCGCCCATTCTTCGGCCTTCTGCTCGCCGTTCAGCGCGATATAGGTAGCCAGGAACGACTGATTGTACAGGTTCGTGGAGGAACGGACGACAAGCTTGCCCTTCCACTTGTCGGTAGCGAGGTCCTCATACGTGGACAGCTGCTCCGGCTTTACGCGTTCCTTCGAGTATACAATAACACGGGCCCGGGAGGAAAGTCCGATCCACTGGTTGTCTTTGTCGCGGAATTGCTTCGGCACTTGCTTCTCGACCGTAGGCGATACGACAGGCTGGAGAACGCCGGATACCTTCGCATTGTTGAGGATGCCGCCGTCGACCGTGATGAACAGGTCGGCAGGTGTGCTGTCGCCTTCGCGCTTGATGCGCTCGATCAGTTCTTCGGCCTTGCCTTCGACTACGTTGACGGTGATGCCTGTCGATTTCTTGAAGTTCTCATAGAGCACCTTGTCTACATCGTAATGTCTTGCCGTATAGATGTTGACAATCTGTTCCTTGGCTGGTGCAGGGGCCGGAGCCGGAGCGGATGTCTTCGGCTGTTCAGCCGGCTTTGTTGCATTCTGTGTTCCCGATGCGCATCCTGCTACCAATCCGATCGACAGAACGGATGCAAGCAGCATATGTAGGCTCTTTCTCTGTTTCATAACAGTACGACACTCTCCCTTTAAATTCAATAATGAAAATCATTATCACCGCTACGTTGAGAATGATAACACTTCTCAGCTGAACCTGTCAATGAGTAATTTATGTAATCAAACAAAAATCCATAAAATCGATATTTTCTGTCCATCCACATATATGAAACCGCACGTTACAATAATAACAAAAATGAATGCGAGGGACACCGGATGAGCGACAACCACACGGAAAAACGCGCGCCGAGGCTGATTGATTCGGATGTGCACAATGCAATCAATAAAAATGCGGACCTGCTGCCCTATCTTCCAAGAGTATGGCATGAGCAATATTTGGCAACGGGTACAGGTGTAAGCAGTCCGTACTATTCTCCGCTCGGAGTCATGCGCAAGGATGCGAAACCGCCAGAGGGCGGAATGGAGGGCGGCGACCCGCACTACTTGCTGAAGCACCATATGGACCGTTACAACATTGACTATGCGGTGCTTACCGGCTCCGGTGTACTCGGCATCTCGCTGCATGTCGATCCCGATTATGCGAATGCCGCAATACGTGCCTACAATGACTGGCTGGTGGACCACTGGCTCAGCGTCAGCCCGCGTTTCAAAGGCTCGATTCTGATCAATCACCAGGATCCGATCGAATCGGCGAAGGAAATCGACCGGATGGCGGCCAACAAAAACATGGTGCAGGTCATCATGGCGAGCGGTACGCCGAGACTGTTCGGTCAGCGCTTCTTTCATCCGATCTATGAAGCGGCGGAGCGCAATGGACTGCCTGTTGCGGTGCACCCGGGCACGGAGGGGCGCGGCATCGCCCACGTTCCGACTCCAGGCGGCTACCCGACGAAGTATTTCGAATGGCATAATATCCTGCCAACCAACTATATGGCACAGGTAAACAGCCTTGTGTGCGAAGGCGTATTCGAGAAATTCCCGGAGCTGAAGTTTGTCGCGATCGAAGGCGGCATCGCATGGCTGCCGCATCTCATGTGGCGGATGGACAAAAACTACAAGGCGCTGCGCGATCAGGTGCCTTGGCTGAAGCGCAAGCCGTCGGAGTACATCAAGGAACACGTCTTTTTGACGACACAGCCGATCGAAGAGCCGGAGCAGCCGGAGCATATCGTGCAAATTTTTGAGATGACAGGCGCCGAGGATATGGTCATGTTCTCATCCGATTATCCGCATTGGGATTTCGACAATCCGAGCATGGTGCTGGCGCCGTTCCCGAAACGGATGCGCGAGAAAATCATGGCGGGCAACGCGATCAAGCTGTACGGTCTGCACGAGGCGCCGGAGCGGGAGGTGCAGCAGGGATGAACCGATACGAGGCTTGCACGGTGCAGGAAGTGCGGGAGAAGGGCCGCAAAATCGTCCAGGTGAAAAACATGGAGATCGGCATTTTTCTGGTGGACGGACAGTATTATGCGTGGCGGAACCTGTGTCCGCATGCGGCGGCTCCGATTTGCGAAGGGCGTGTGTGCGGTACGACGCTGCCTTCCATGGTGTACGAATACGAATACGGACGGGAGAAAGAAATTTTGCGCTGTCCGTGGCACGGCTGGGAGTTCGACCTGAAGACCGGCCTGCATCTGACCGACGAATCAATCAAGCTGCGCGGCTATCCGCTCGAAATCGATGGCGATCACATCTATTTACTGTTACAATAAGGTGAAAATGGACGCGGACGAGGGCTTGAGCGATGGATTATGATTGGCTGGCACGGTTTCACCCGGTTATCGTCGATGTCGTTCGCCGGGATGTGCCGTTCTGGGAGTCTTACTCCTATCGGCTGCTGCGGGAGCGTACCCGGCTGTCGACGCTGGCTGTCGTGACGGAAGGCTCGGGATTATATGAATTGAATGGAGAGACGGTGCCCCTGGAAGCGGGTACCGTCTTTCAGGTGTTTCCGTACAGCCATATGCTCATTACGACGACGGCGGCGCGGCCGCTCAGCTTTTATTCGGTGCATTTTCAGGCGGGGGTTGTCGATTGGGACGGCGGCTTTGCGGTGAAGGGCGAACGGCTGCCGCTGCCGATGGCGGCGTCCTATGGTGCGCGCTCGGGGCTGGCGGAGCGGTTCGGCGAACTGTTCGAGCTCTGGCAAAGCAAGGAGGCCGGCTATGAGTGGAGAGCGAAGCTGCATTTGCTGCAAACAATCGACCTGCTGCTGAAGCTGACGCCGGAAGGCGCGGAGCCATCCGGCGAGGTAGTGGAGCGGGCGATCCGGCTGATGCGCGAGCGGTACCGGGAGGAGCTGGACCGCGATGAGCTGGCCGAGGCAGTGTCGCTGTCTCCCGCCTATTTCTCAACGCTGTTCAAGAAAGTGACGGGCTTCGGGCCGATGCAGTATTTGGGGAAAATCCGCGTGGACCATGCCAAGACCCTGCTGCGCACAACCGACCTGTCGATTGCGGAAGTGGCCCAGGCGGTCGGCTTCACGGACGCCTTCTATTTCACGCGTGTATTTACGAAGGCGACAGGCTTCTCGCCGCGCGATTACCGGAAAGCGTAGCTGGCTTCGCGGGGGAACGGCCGGCAGGGGCAGTCTGTCTGCCTGTCTGATGGCTGACGGTGAGGGTACCTGGTGCTTGCGCTTGTTGGGAGTTGGGCTAACGATCCAGCGGGATGTTATTTGGTCCGGAATCTGCAATTGCCATAGCTAACGATCCACAGACAGGTTATTGGTTTACATAACGTTGAGATTAAGGTGTTCTGGTTCGAATAACATCGACAAGTGTCGTTAGATTGGGAAATAACAAGGAAATAGCCAAATAGCGCTCGTGGGGATCGTAAGAAATGGAAAGGGTATCGTAGGCTTAGAGGCGATCCGGCTGGATAACCGAAACCGCAGGAGATGTAGTGGAAGCTATTGCAAAGTGGTGATCGAGTGCAGTGATCGCATATATATGGGGCATAAAGGAACAGGAGGGCGAGCATCGGATGAGAACACAATGGGAATACAAAACGGTAAAATACAAGCCGGGCGGTATGATGGGCGGCAAGGTGGATGAGTATGAATTTGAGGAGCAGCTGAACCGTCTCGGCTACGAGGGCTGGGAGCTCGTATCCTGCTTTGATACGAATAGCACCCATGGCCAGACACGCGAGGTCATTGCCGTTTTTAAGCGAGAGGTATAATTTCATCGTTCTGTGACAATCATCACATCAGAAGGCTCCGGCGATCCCGTATACTGAAGTCCTAGTGAAGCTGGGATACCTAGCCGGAAAGGAGTGCCGATCCCCCATGATGGAAGCGAGCAGCTTGGACGCAGCGGCATTTCTGGCCGGTGTGCGGGCTCGGACGGAAAGCGATTTCGCAGGAGTCGCACTGATGGATGAAGCAGTAAACGGCTATGTATGGAAGCATGTCTCCGGCAACCGCAATGAGCGCTACAAGCGGATGGTCAAACGTGCGTCGCAGGGGATCGTCGGGCTGACGCTGCGTCATGGCAGGCCGGTGCGCATCGATTCAACCGAGGCGCAGGCCATCCAATCCCCGATCCTGCTTGCCGAGCAGCTGCATGCCGCGGTAACAGCGCCGATTGTGCAGAATGGTCGAATCATCGGTGTGCTGCTGGTCGGCCGCCGAGATGCGAGGAGCCCTTATAACGAGGAATCGCTTGCAGCCGTATCGATGCTGGCGGAGCTGTTTCCGACACTTGCCGTCCTGTACGAATAACCGATTCGCAACCGGCACGCCTCTCGCGCCGGTTTTTTTCTTGTAGCGACGCTGAATGAGATGATTTTGTACATTGAATCCAATGAATCGTAAATTATAGTGATGAAACTATAAATATAAGCGATATTTCAGAGTTTGCAAGTGGTGTATCATTGGTAGCGAAGCATTGGAGTAAGCGCTTACTTCCATGGATTTCAAGCTTCACTCAGTCGCTTCAGACCCGATGTTTCGAGGAGGTGAATAAACAACGCTTTGCCATCATTCCATTTAGAAAAAGAAAAAGGAGCGTGTAAAAATGAAGCTGCAATGGAGAAGAAAAGTACGTACTCTGCTGTTGGTTGCTTGTCTTATGTCTATGATATTTAGCGTACCAACGTATGCCGGAGTAATTCAGGTCATTGATTATGAGACTGGAGATTTCTCGCAGGTATACAAGGAACTGGACGGACCGAATGCATCGGTAGAAATCGTGCAAAGTCCTGTTCGTAAGGGCAGCTATGCGATGAAAGCCACTGTTACGACAGACGACAGACGGGCAGAAGTCAATAACAAGTATAAGCGTGGGACAGTAGGTGGAAAGAACTGGTATGGATGGAGCGTATATGTTCCATCGGATTACCCTGGAGATGGAAGGTTTGATATTATCAGCCAGTTCCATGACTATCATAGCTCTCAGCCTGCATGGTCCAAGGACGGGAAAGCGCCAACACACGTAATGGTGGATACGACCAATAGCATTCTCAAATTTGACCTGAAGTACCAGAGTGGATTTGAAACCGTAGCACACAAGACCTGGAACTTGGGGTCTTATACCAAAGGGGCGTGGCATGACTTTGTCATGGAGATTGTTTGGTCTCATGACAGCAGCATAGGCATGCTGAAGCTATGGCTCAACGGAGTGCAGATGATCAATTATAATGGTCCGACTTACATGGATTATGGCAGCGGGAACGGCCCGTATTTCAAGATGGGTAATTATAAGGGATCAGCAAATTGGCCAGGCACTTCGCCACGGGTGTTCTACTTCGATGAGTTCCGAATGGGAGATGCCAATTCCTCGTACAGTGAGGTTAATCCTGCACCTGCCGTGGCTGATATCATTCTGGACAATGGAGCTGCTGAGTTTACAGGAAGTTGGAGCAGTTCCACAACCAAGCCGAACTATTATGGTTCCAACTATGTCTACACCACCTCAGGCACTGGAACCAAAAAGATGCGATGGCGCCCCAATATTGCAGCTGCAGGCAGCTACCAAGTGTACTATTGGCTACCGAGTGGGGATTCTAATCGCGCGACGAATGCACCTTTTACCGTATATTACAATGGAGGCGCTCAAACCTATCTTGTGAACCAGCAGGGATCAGGTGGTCAGTGGGTGCTGCTGGGAGCTCATTCTTTCGCATCAGGTACAGGTGGCTATGTCGAACTGACTAATAATGCTAATGGTACTTATGTAATTGGTGACGCGATCAAATTTGTTAAAGTGAACTAACAGGAGGGAATGTTGTGGGGACAGCGAAGCTGACTAAATTGTTCTCTATCATGAAATGGGTTGTCCCCATGACGCTGCTTGTTTATTCAGGGTGGAGCATGACAGAGAGGATGGTGGATCAATATGAGAACAAGCAGACCTATGGCGCTCTGCGATTCGTCTACCAGACACCTCATGAGGAGCAGCAGCCCAGCCAGCAGGATAACCCACCCAAGAGCACCGCGGAGTCGAGCAAGTCCGTGTCTGAAGTATTCCGCAAGCTGCTGCTCATTAATCCTGATATAGTTGGATGGATCCAAATAGCTGGAACGAATATAGATTATCCAGTAGTCAAAGCATCTAACAATAGCTTTTATCTAGATCACGATGTTACGAAGAAGCCAAACAAAGCTGGAAGCATCTTTATGGATTTTCGCAATCGTACGGGATCGGATGGAGGGGATCGACATACGATCCTGTATGGGCACAACATGAGGGATCGATCAATGTTTACCGAGCTGCTTAAATATGAGAGTCCATGGTTTTATGAAACGAATACCCAAATTTCTTTTAATACGATTGATCAACCCATGGTGTGGAAAATATTTGCTGTATACCGCACCTATGTGAGTTTTGACTATATTCGAACGGAATTTCAATCTGACATAGATTTCATGGAGTTTGTTACTGAGATTTCCAGACGGTCCATGCACAAGGAGCAAGTGATAGTTCAGCCAGAGGATCAAATTCTTACTTTATCGACATGTACAAACATTGAGGGAGATGAACGGTTTGTCGTTCATGCTGTGTTGGTGAAATCATAAAAAGTGAAGATCAAAATTCGAGATTTTAAGGATTGTCTCATGCTATTTATGGATGATACTATGCACGTGAGTATAAAAAACATAATTAGGAGCTGACAGATTGATGAAAAGGTTAACATTGAAAATGGTGTCCCTTGCCAGCCTGCTTCTCGTATCATTGATCTTTGCCGTGCCAGCTTTCGCAGGAGAGATTGATGACATGGACCCAACGATAAAGTATGAAGGGCAATGGTCTTCCAGCACCAATGATAAGGAATTTGGTGAGGCCAAGAACAAAACCATCAAAAAGACTTCTGCAGCGAATGCATCTGTTGAGGTTAAATTCAACGGTACCTCCGTGCAGTTCTATTCCCGCACAGGCTCTGGTGTCGGCATCTTCGATATTTATATCGACGGCAAAAAGGAAGCTACTATTGACGGCTATGCGGCAACTGCAAAATCCAATGTTGTCGTATTTGAAAAGAAAGGCTTGACCCCAGGCGAGCATACCTTCAAGGTTGTGAACACAGGCAAGAAGAACGATGCCGCAACGGCTACAAACCTGTTCTTCGACGCAATCGTGTTCGAGGAAGGAGCAGTAACGGCTCCTAGCGGCATCAACACCGGATCAGCAGAGAAACCGGCACCTGTTGCCAATCCCAAAACAGGAGATACTGGGCTCGCCTGGTCTGTAAGCTTGTTTGCAATCTCTGTTCTAGCCCTGGGTGTCCTGGTCTATCGGAAGAGATTGCACAATTAATGAGTAATAAGGTCGCAAATACCGCTTCTCTGCCTTCATGGAGGAGCGGTATTTTGTAATTCACTTCAGGAGGACAACAAGAACCATGAGAATCCTATTGCTTGATCTTGACTCAACCCGACCCGATCATCTGGGCTGCTACGGTTACCATCGCAACACGTCTCCTAATATTGACCGAATAGCTAAGGAGGGTGTTCGGTTCGATCAATATTATACTTCGGATGCTCCATGTCTGCCTTCACGCACTGCTATGATTACGGGTCAGTTCGGCATTCATTCCGGCGTTGTTGGCCACGGGGGTACAGCTGCAGAACTGCGTCCAGAGGGGAAGGAAAGGGATTTCAGAGACCGATTGGACAAATCGAGTTTGCCAGGCATGCTGCGTCGAGCAGGCTACCACCCGGCACTTATTAGTCCATTTGGGGAGCGTCATTCCAGTTGGAGCTTCTATGCGGGCTTTAAGGAAGTGCATAATACTGGAAAGGGTGGAATGGAGTCTGCTGAAGAGGTTACCCCAACCATACTGGATTGGGTAGAGAAGAATGCTGCCCAGGATAATTGGTTCCTGTATGTGAATTACTGGGATCCCCACACTCCATATCGTGTTCCTGGTGACGTGGAAAATCCCTTTGAGAAGGAACCGTTGCCGGCCTGGCTAACAGAGGATGTGCTAGACAAGCAGCTTTCGAAAATCGGCCCTCATAGTCCATTGGATATGTGGATGTATACCAATACCAATTATGTATCGACTGCGGAGTACCCGCGTTACCCAGGCGAAATCAACAGTATGGATAAACTACGGAAAGCTATTGATGGGTACGATCTAGGTATTTACTATATGGATAATCACATCGGGCGCGTACTCGAGGCACTTGAGGCTAAAGGAATTATGAATGACCTCGTAGTCATGATAACTGCAGACCATGGGGAGAATATGGGGGAGCTGGGAATCTACGGTGAGCATGGCACCGCTGATGCCGCAACGTGCAGGATACCCATGATCATTCGTTGGCCGGGCATGAAGCAGGGTCATGTGGATACAGGCTTTCACTATAATCTTGATTTGAGTACGACAATAGCCGATTTGTTGGAACTGCCCAAGCATCCGAACTGGGATGGAGTAAGCTATGCGGAAGCACTTCGGACAGGCAAGCCAACAGGAAGAGAGTTTCTTGTCATTTCCCAATGTGCTCACGTCTGTCAACGTGGCGTTCGCTTCGGACCATGGCTGTATGTGCGAACTTATCACGACGGATTTCACTTGTTTGATAAGGAGATGCTCTTTCATTTAGAGAATGATCCTCATGAGCAGTTTAACCTAGCGGCTGAGTGCAGAGATATTTGCCACGAGGCAGTTTATCTGCTCAATGAATGGCATGATGGCATGATGATGAGTATGAAGCATGATATCGACCCACTGTGGACAGTTATGCATGAAGGAGGTCCCCATCATGCGAAGGAGCATCATCTCCGCAAATATTTGGAGAGATTAAAGGAAACGAATCGAGAATATGGCATTCCTGAACTGCTGAGGAGACACCCGGTAAAAGGAGTGTCAGATGGGGTGAAAACTTGAATAAACCGAATATAATAATCATCTACTGTGACGATTTGGGGTATGGAGATTTAGGCTGCTATGGTTCAAAGCATGTTCAAACCCCTGTATTGGATAAGGTGGCCGATAAAGGAATACGTTTCACGAACTGGTATTCTAATTCCCCGGTATGTTCGCCATCCCGCGCTTCGTTGCTAACAGGGCGCTATCCGGCGCGGGCTGGTGTAAAGGAAATATTGGGAGGCAAGCGGGGAGCAAGCGGACTGCCCGCTTCCGAGGTCACACTCGCCAAGGCACTTAAGCAGAATGGCTACAAGACGGCCATGTTTGGTAAGTGGCATTTGGGAGGAGCGGAGGAAACTAGCCCCAATACCCATGGGTTTGATCATTTTTTCGGCTTTAAGTCGGGCTGTATCGATTACTATTCCCATATATTCTACTGGGGTCAAGCCAAGGGAGTTCCACCTATACATGATTTATGGGAGAACAGCCAAGAGGTCTGGGAGAATGGTCGATATATGACGGACCTGATTACGGAGAAAACCGTTACATTCATTGAGGGTCAGGTCAGTAGGGAACAGCCTTTTTTCTTATATGTGTCTTACAATGCACCCCATTACCCCATGCATGCACCTAAGGAGTATATGGATCGCTTTGCTCATCTGCCGTGGGATCGACAAGTGATGGCCGCCATGATCGCTGCCATTGATGATGGGGTGGGTGAAATAATCAAAGCCCTCAAACGAGCGGAATGTTATGACAACACGATCGTTTTCTTTTCCAGTGATAACGGACCTTCCTCTGAATCTCGCAATTGGCTGGATGGAACGGAGGACTTTTATTATGGCGGAAGCTCAGGGATGTTCCGTGGGCATAAGGCCAGTCTATTTGAAGGTGGAATACGTGAGCCAGCCATCCTGAGTTGGCCCGCAGGGCTAAATGGGAACAGGGTTGTTGATGAAGTGGGGGTCATGATGGACATCATGCCGACATTTCTAGACCTCGCAGGGATTTCCCGAACGAGTGATCATCTTGCAAATCTTCGACTGGATGGGGTAAGTCTGGCTCCTATGCTGCTTAAGAATGAGTTGTCCCCTCACAAACAGGTGTTCTGGGAATATAAGGATCAACTTGCCGTTCGAGAGGGGGAGTGGAAGCTTGTATTGAATGGAAAGTTAGACTTTTCCAGAGACGCTCCAGAATCGGTCCACTTGTCGAATTTGTCGGAGGATTTGGGAGAACGGGTGAATCTTGCACGACAATATCCTGAATTGGTTAGTAGATTGACACAGGAAGTAGAGTGCTGGTATGCCGAGGTAGCGGGGAAAGAATGATGATTTTGAGTAATTTGCTCAAACATGGAGAGTAACTACTCGGATTAAAGACCGCAGCGAGTGGCAGGTCATGTTGAAATATGCTATCACAAGTTGGATCGAGCAAGGGGATGTACTGTATATTCGATGTGCGCACCATCGCATTAAAGGATGAGTCTGGAAAAGGCAAGGTGAAGTTCACCGTGACGAATGCCAAGGGTGATAATGTTATGGTGAAGTTTACTACAGGTACGAGATTGGGAGAATGGCAAAAATATGACCTGTCCATGGTCATGAATCATAACTTCGAGGAAGGTGGGATGACTGCCGTGGTGTTGTTTCGGGTTTATGCCTCAGACGGTGGAATTTGGAGGACTGACTATCAGTTTGCATGCTCAGTGTACATGCCTGGATACTCTGCCTCGAACCCGATCGACCTATCCGGGTAGGGAGCCCGAAGCCTTAAGTGACCATACCCTGGATTGGGATGCATAAACCAAATGCATCCATCGACAGTCGGAATAAAGGAGATGGGGTTCTTTTTTTGTGGGTACATCCCACTTTGGAATTAATGTACCATAAAGGCTTACGGATCATAATAAACAAAACAACGCAGGAATGACTTCAAAATAAGGGGGCTGTTGGTGTGACTACTTATATGGAACCTTCCAGAATATTACCTGTACAGGAGTCTTATGATGTAATTGTTTGCGGTGCGGGGCCTGCGGGCGTATGCGCTGCCATTGCTTCTGCTCGTCAAGGCGCGCGCACCTTGCTGATCGAAGCTCATGGAGCATTAGGCGGGATTTGGACTACAGGCTTGCTCAGCTTTATCCTCGACTCGGAAAATAAGGAAGGCATAATTCAGGAAATTCTCGATAAGCTTGAAGGTATGGGTGCTCGCAATGGAATGACATGTGATGTCGAGTCCATGAAGCTGGTGTTGGAGCAGCTATGCCTGCAGGCGTGTGTGCACATTCGATTGCACACACGGGTAGCAGCCGCAGTCCTTGATGATGAGAATCGGGTTGCCATGATCATTACGGAATCCAAGTCAGGAAGAGAGGCATGGGGAGCTCAAGTATTTGTGGATGCAACTGGTGACGGTGACCTCTCGGCCTTCGCAGGCTGCAGCTTTGCCTACGGTCAGGATGGAACAGCAAAGGCCCAACCCATGAGTATGATCGCTCTTCTGACAGGTGTTGATCCCGAGGCAGCGCTGCCTTATTACCGCATTAAGAGGGAGGCTAGACAGCTTCTCTTCGCAGCTGTACAAGCAGGAGGAGTAACGCCGAGCTATGGCAGCCCAGCCTTATGGCACATCAGGGATGATCTCTACATCCTGATGGCCAATCATGAGTACGGTGTAAGCGGCTTGAATGCTGCTGATTTGACTTCGGCTACCCTGAGCTCGCGGGCGGAGCTGCATCGAATCGTAACAGCCTTGCGTTCCACTGGAGGGCTATGGTCCAATCTCAGATTGGTCGCAACTGCAGCGCAGATCGGTGTACGGGAAGGCAGACGGGTCGAAGGTCGATATGTGGTCACTGTCGATGATATTCTGAATGGGGTTCGCCATGAGGATGCAGTTTGTCGCGTCCGCTTCAAGGTGGATGTGCATGCTCTCGATGGCAAGAAAACCAGTGACTTCGAGCATTATAATTATTCTCTGAAGCCTCAGCCTTACGATATTCCTGCCAGAGCCTTGATAGCAAAAGATGTGGATGGCCTGTTACTTGCTGGTCGCTGTATCAGCGGCGACTTCCTCTCACATGCCAGCTACAGGGTAACCGGCAATGCCGCTCCAATCGGCGAAGCAGCAGGGCTGCTGGCCGCTGCTTCCATCAAGCTGGGCGTGCTGCCGCAGGATGTGCCCTACTCACAGCTGCAGCAATGGCTTCCGCCTGTTCACGATGCGGTACGCAAGAAAGGGGAAGTGTGACGTGGCGAATGATGCCAAGCGCTGTACAATTAACTATATGCATACACACGATTCTGGACGCTATCTGCAGCAGGGGAGAACCTTGATTAAACGAGAACAGCTTGTCCAAAGCTCCACTTTCAGAGACTATTCTTCAGTTTTTTTGCTTGATTCTTGTTCCCACGTTCTAGAGCAAAAAAAATGGATGGATTTGTAAATGGTAAAGGTGCTTTGGATGAAGCATGATACAGCCAGTTTGTAGTCCAAGCCAAGAAGCTGGGTGCTGATGAGCTTCTCAAGATGAACAGG